>CAZXYL010000664.1:0-16171 GCA_964644915.1 uncultured Geminicoccaceae bacterium | reverse complement strand
GGGCGGCACACCCAGCTCCAGGATTTCCTCGCCGCCGATCGGCAGCGCCGGCACCGGCCACTCCCGGGCGGTCGCCAGCGCGTCCTCGAGCGCTGCTCGCGTGTCGCCTTCCGCATCGGCCGCCGCGAGCCGGACCAGATCGGCGTAGCGCTCCGCACCCAACCGGTAGATGGCGCCGCGGCGCTCGGCCGCTGGCGCCGCCGGGTCCGGCAGGGGTGCTGCGGTGAGGGCGAGAAGCCGCGTGGCGTCGCGCCGGGAAAGGCGCCAGCGCTCCGCGACCCGCTCTCCCGCAGAGGGCCGGGCCGGCGGCGGGCGCAGCAGCGCGCCGAGGCGCAGCAGCGGGTCGGCCTCGGGCGCGAGCTCCAGCAGGCGCGCGAGGCGATCGAGGGCCACCGGCCCGAAGAGGACGTCTCCGCTCACGCCCGCGTCCGCCATCAGGCGGAGCGCCGGCAGCGGGTCAGGGGCCGAGAGCAGCTTCAGCATCTCGGCCTGGATGCGCTCACCCGAGAGGTGCCCGATCCCGGGCGCCGCCGCAGCGCAGGCGGCCAGCGCCTCGGCATCGGCCGGCGGCCGGCCGTAGTGCGCGAAGCAGCGGAAGAAGCGCAGGATGCGCAGATGGTCCTCGGCGATGCGCAGCGCCGCCCGGCCGACGAAGCGCACCCGGCCGGCGGCGAGATCCACCCGGCCGCCGAAATAGTCGAACAGCCGCCCCCCGGCGTCGCAGCTCATGGCGTTGATGGTGAAGTCGCGCCGGGCCGCGTCCGCCTCGAAGTCGTCGGTGAACGCGACCTCGGCATGGCGGCCGTCGGTGCGGACGTCGCGGCGCAGCGTCGTGATCTCGAAGCGCCGGGCGCCCACGAGCGCCGTGACCGTGCCGTGCTCGAGCCCGGTCGGGATCGCCTTGATGCCCGCCTGCGCCAGCAGCTCCAGGACGCGCTCGGGGCGCTCCGGCGTCGCGAGGTCGAGATCGCGCCCGGCATCGACGCCGAGGAGAGCGTCGCGCACGCAGCCGCCTACGAAGCGGGCCGGCCGGCCCCCGGCCTCGAGCGCGCGCAGGATCGTCCGGCTCGCCGGCGCCCGCAGCCAGGCCGCGGCGGCGAGCGGCCGCGCGTCCGGGGCCATCAGTCCGGCTCGATGGTATGGCCCGGCACCAGCTGGCCGTCCTCGAACCGCGGCGGCACGTAGATGGCCTCCCGCGGGGCCCCGGTCATCAGGCTCCAGGTGACCAGGCTGATGGCGAGCAGGACCACGCCGGCAATGGCGAGCGGCACCCAGGGCGTCCGGTCGAGCCAGTCCATCGAGCGCCCCTGGGTCAGCGCAACGTAGCCGAACCAGATCAGGAACGGCAGGACGAGGGGCAGCAGGTATTGCAGGAGAAAGCGCAGCATGCTCCGTCACGATCTGAGCAGGGCGGACAGATTGACCAGGATTCCGGCGGTGGCACCCCAGATGAAGCGTCGTTCGTACGGTAGAACGTAGTAGCCCCGGGTCAGCGGTCCACGGCGATAGCTCTGGCGGCGGTGGTTCGCGGGGTCGAGCACGAACGCGAGCGGCACCTCGAACACGTCGGCGACCTCGTAGCCGTCGGGGCGGAGCTCGACCGGCGGTGTGATCCAGCCGACCACCGGGTGGATGCGAAAGCCGGTGATCGTGTCGTACGGGGCCAGCGTGCCGAGCACCTCCACCTGGGCGGGCTCGAGCCCGATCTCCTCCTTTGCCTCACGCAGCGCGGCGGCGCTGATCGAGGCATCGCCCCGCTCGATCCGCCCGCCCGGGAAGCTGACCTGCCCGGCGTGGTCGCGCAGGTGCTCCGCACGCTCGGTGAGCACCACCGCCGGCCCGCGGGCCCGCGCCACGAGGCCGACCAGCACCGCGGCGCCGATCGACTGTGCGGGCACGGCGGCCGCCGAATCGGCGCCTTCGTCGCCGTGCAGCCAGTGATCCCTGGCGCCGCCGGCCCTGGCCAGGCGTCGCTGCAGCTCCTCGCGTGTGATCGCTTCTGGCATACCCGGTGCGGTGCGGATCAGCTCGCGACGTCCTCCAGCGGGAAGAAGCCGCCGTCGCTCCAGATCCCGAGGACCGTGCGGCCGTTCACCTCGTGCGCCTCGGCCAGCTCCGCGAGCTCGTAGAAGACCGGGCGCGCGAGCCGCGCCTCGAGGCCCGCGCGCACCTCGACGTAGGGCACGCGCACGCGCTCCCCGCGCTCGAGCCAGGGCGGCGTGCGCAGCCGCAAGGGGTGCTCGGGCCCGACCGTGACCCACTGGTCGAGATTGCTGCGCAGCCGGACCCGGCGCGCCCTGCCCTCGCCCTCGGTGCCCAGCTCCAGGGCGACGAACGGCACGTCCTCGACCTCGATGCGGCCGCGCTCCACCGGCGTGACCAGCCAGTAGCTGCCGTCGGCCTCGCGCCGGAGCACGGTCGCGAACAGCCGCACCAGCGCCACGCGCCGGATCGGCGAGCCCCGATAATGCCAGATCCCGTCGCGATCGATGCGCAGCCCGAGGTCCTGCTCCGGCGGCGCAGATCGCGCGGAGAGAGAAGAAGACGTCCGCAGGGCTTGATCCGGAGGGGCATCCATAACCATACTCACCGCGTACGCACTTGCGCAGTTGGTAGCTCACCCGGGCTGCCGCAAGACCAATCCATCACAGCCGAGCTGGTGTATGACCCTATCCGACGACGCGGCGATCCTCGACCAGGTCGAAGCGACCATCGAGCGGTTCCGCCGCGTGCGCAACGAGATCGGCCGGGCGATCTTCGGCCAGGAACGCGTCATCGAGGAATCTCTTATCACGTTGCTCGCAGGGGGTCATGTCCTGCTCGTGGGCGTGCCCGGGCTGGCCAAGACGCGCCTGGTCGAGACGCTCGGCATCGTGCTCGGCCTGAGCCAGAAGCGGGTGCAGTTCACGCCCGACCTGATGCCGGCGGACATCCTGGGCTCGGAGGTCCTGGAGGAGGTGGAGAGCGGGCGGCGCGGCTTTCGCTTCATCCCGGGGCCGGTGTTCTGCCAGCTGCTGATGGCGGACGAGGTCAACCGCGCCAGCCCGCGCACCCAGGCGGCCCTCCTGCAGGCGATGCAGGAACGGCGGGTGACGGTCGCGGGCCACGATCACCCGCTGCCCGAGCCGTTCCACGTGCTGGCGACGCAGAACCCGATCGAGCAGGAGGGCACCTATCCTCTGCCGGAGGCGCAGCTCGATCGTTTTCTCCTCCAGGTCAACGTCGACTATCCCGAGCCGGCGGCCGAGCGCCGCATGATGATCGAGACCACCGGCATCGGCACCGAGCCGGTGCAGCCGGTGATGATCGCAAGCGAGCTGATGGCGGCGCAGGGCCTGGTCCGGCGCATCCCCGTCGGCGAGCGGGTGGTCGATTCGATTCTGGCGCTGGTCCGCGCGGGCCGGCCGCAGACCAGCCCGCTCGACAAGCTCGACGAGCTCGTCGCCTGGGGGCCGGGGCCGCGCGCCAGCCAGGCGCTCATGCTCACCGTGCGCGTGCGCGCCCTGCTCGAGGGGCGCCTGGCGCCTTCGGTCGAGGACGTGATCGCGCTCGCCCCTCCCGTGCTGCGGCACCGGATGGCCCTGACCTTCACCGCCCGCGCCGAGGGCGTGACGCTCGACGACATCATCGACCGCCTGTGCGCGGTGATCGCGTAGGTATGGCCCGACCCGTCGCCGCCATCGGCGCCCTCACCCGGACCCGCCAGCAGGCGGAGAGCCTGGCCGATCGGCTGCCGCCCCTGATGGTCGCGGCGGAGCGTGTCGCCGCCACCGTGGCGCAGGGCGTGCACGGCCGGCGCCGGGTCGGCGTCGGCGAGACGTTCTGGCAGTTCCGACCCTACCAGCCGGGCGATTCCAGCACCCGCATCGACTGGCGTCAGTCGGCGCGCAGCACGCAGCTGTTCCTGCGCGATCAGGAGTGGGAAGCGGCCGAGAGCGTCTGGCTGTGGTGCGACGGCTCGCCTTCGATGGACTATCGTTCGAGGGCGCACTGCCCGACCAAGCAGGAGCGCGCGCTGCTGCTCCTCTTGGCGCTCGCCTCCCTGCTCACCCGGGCCGGTGAGCGGATCGCGCTGCTGGGCGAGCAGCGGCGGCCCATCGGCGGTCGGGCCGGGATCGCCACGCTGTGCGAGCGGCTGCTGACCCGGCAGGCCGCGGGGCCGAGTCTGGCGCCGGCGCAGTCGCTGCCACGTCACGCGCGCCTGGTTCTGATCAGCGATTTCTTCTCGCCGCTCGAGGAGCTGCGCGAGCGGCTGCGGCAGTTCGTGGCCATGGGCGTGCGCGGTCATCTGCTGCAGGTGCTCGATCCGGCCGAGCCGGCGCTGCCCTTCGGCGGGCGGGTCCGGTTCGAGGGGGTCGAGCACGACGGCTCGGCCCTGATCGGGAACGTCGACAACGTGCGCGCCCGCTACCAGCACCGGCTGGGCGTGCACCGCGCGGGGCTGCGCGATCTCGGCCGCTCGCTGGGCTGGACCTTCGCGAGCCACGTCTCGGACCAGCCGCCCGAGCCGGCGCTGCTGGCGCTGTACACGGCGCTCGGGACCAAGGGGCAAGGGTAGCGATGCTCAATCTCGGCTGGTTGGGCCTGACCAATCCATGGCTGCTGACGGCGCTGGTCGCGCTGCCGGCTCTGTGGTGGCTGCTGCGCATCATTCCGCCCGCACCCAGGCTGATCCGCTTCCCCGCGGTCCGATTCCTCCTCGGCCTGCAGCCGGAGGAGGAGACCTCGGCTCGGACGCCGCCATGGCTGCTCGTGCTCCGGCTGGTCCTCGCGACGCTGCTGATCTTCGCGCTCGCCGGCCCTGTGCTCAATCCCGAGCCGGACCTCACGGGCGACGGGCCGCTGGTGGTCGTGGTCGACGACGGCTGGGCCGCCGCGCCGGGCTGGCAGCACCGCCGGAGCGCGCTCGAGCGGCTGACCGAGCGCGCTCAGCGCGACAACCGCGAGGTCGTCCTGCTCGGGACCGCGCCGGATCCGAGCGGGCCGGTGCTGCGGCGCCTGAGCGCTGCCGACGCGACCCCGGTCGCGAGCTCCTGGACAGGCAAGTCCTGGCCGGTCGACCGCGCTGCGGCGCTGGCGGCGCTCCAGGCGGAGGAGCTGAGCAACGCGGAGGTGGTCTGGCTGGCCGATGGCGTCGCCGACAGCGCCGAGGCGCGCGAGGACGCTCGCCGCTTCGGCGAGGGGCTGGCGCGGATCGGGCCGCTGCGCGTCCTGGCCGAACCGGCTGCCGAGCGCGCGGTGCTGCTGCAGCCGCCCGAGACCCAGGACGACGCGCTCCTGATCTCGGCCAAGCGGGCGGGCGCAGCCGACGTCCAGGGCTTGAACGTGCGCGCCCTGGGTCCCGGCGGGGAGGTTCTGGCCCGCCAGACGCTCATGTTCGAGGGCGGGAGCGCGCAGGCCGACGGTCGCATCGAGCTGCCGCTCGAGCTGCGCAACCGCATCGCCCGGCTCGAGGTCGAGCCGCCGGCCGGCGTCGGCGGCGTCGTGCTCCTGGACGAGCGCTGGCGCCGCCGCGTGGTCGGTCTCGTCGGCGAGCCGGCGATCGAAGCGCCCCAGCCGCTGCTCGCGGAGCTGTACTACGTCGAGCGGGCGCTCGCCCCGCACGCCGAGCTCCGGCGCGGCGTCGTCGCCGATCTGCTGGCGGGCGAGCTCTCGGCCATCATCCTGGCGGATGGCGCGCAGCTCGGCGAGACCGCCAGGCAGCAGCTCCTGACCTGGGTCGAGAGCGGCGGCGTGCTGATCCGGTTCGCCGGCCCGCGGCTCGCCAACACCGAGGCGGACGAGCTGGTGCCGGTGCGGCTGCGCCGTGGCGATCGCAGCCTGGACGGCACGCTCACCTGGGCGCGCCCGCTGCCGCTCGCCAGCTTCGACGAGGCCGGCCCGCTGGCGGGGCTCGCGGTGCAGGAGGACGACGTCGTCGTCCGCCGGCAGGTGCTGGCGCAACCCGGCCCGGAGCTCGGCGAGCAGAGCTGGGCCCGCCTCGCCGACGGCACGCCCCTGATCACCGGCGCGCAGCGCGGCACCGGCTGGCTGGTCCTGGTGCACACGACCGCGAACACGACCTGGTCGTCGCTGCCGCTCTCGGGCGCCTTCGTCGACATCCTCCAGCGCGTGGTGGCGTTGGGCGAGGGCACCGGCGGCGCCTTGCAGGGGCCGCTCGCGCCGCTCGAGGTGCTGGACGCCAACGGTCACCTCGTCGTGCCCGACGCCGATGCCCGGCCGATCCCGGCGGGCGAGCTGGCCGAGACCGCGGCCAGTGCTACGCACCCGCCGGGGCTCTACGGGCCGATCGACGCCGGCGAGGAAGCGGCGCGCCAGGCCTTGAACCTCGCGTCCGCGGTGCCCGAGCCCACGGCGCTCGACCCGTCCGATTTCGGCGTCGAGCCGCGCGGCTACGTCGCCTCGGCGGAGATCGATCTCATGCCGTGGCTCCTGGTCGCGGCCCTGCTGCTGGCGCTGGCCGATACCGTGATCGGCCTGGTGCTGCGCGGGCTCGTGCCCCAGGTGGCGAGGGCCACCCCCGCCGCCGTCGTCCTGCTCCTGCTCCTGGCGGTGCCCACCGGCGCGCAGCAGGGGTCCGGCGCGTCGCAGGAGGATGACGCGATCGTGAGCGCGACGGCCGAGACCCGGCTCGCCTATGTGATGACTGGTCTGCCGCAGGTCGACGACATCAGCCGGGCCGGGCTCGAGGGCCTGAGCATGGTCCTCAGCCGGCGGACGGCGGTCGAAGCGGCCGAGCCGCGCGCGGTCGACCTCGCGGCCGACGACCTCAACCTGTTCCCGCTGCTCTACTGGCCGATACCCGCCGACCATCCCGACCTGCCGGCCGGCGCGCGCGATCGCCTCGACGCCTATCTGAAGCAGGGCGGCATGATTCTGTTCGATACCACCGACGCGGGCATGCTCGTACCGGGGCAGGCGGGACCCGGGCCGGGCGAGCAGAGGCTGCGCCAGCTGCTCGGCGGCCTCAGCCTGCCGCCGCTCAAGCCGGTGCCGGAAGACCATACGCTGACCCGCTCCTTCTACCTTCTGCAGGAGTTTCCCGGTCGCTGGACCGGCCGCACGGTCTGGGTCGACGAGGTCGAGCCGAGCGTGAACGACGGCGTCTCGTCGGTGGTCATCGGGGGCCACGACTGGGCCGGCGCCTGGGCGACCGACGACTACGGCATGGCGCTCTTCCCGGTGGTGCCGGGCGGCGAGCGCCAGCGGGAGATGGCACGGCGCTTCGGCGTCAACCTCGTGATGTACGCGCTGACCGGCAACTACAAGACCGATCAGGTGCACATCCCGGCATTGCTGGAGCGGTTGGGACAGTGATCGGCGGGACGTCTTTGAACTTCGCGCCTCTGGTGCCGTGGCCTCTGCTCGCGGGCCTGGCGCTCGCGGTGCTCGCGGTCGTAGGCTACAGCTTGTGGCGCCGGGCGCGCGGCGCGATCTGGCGCGGCGCGATGCTCGGGCTCGGGCTCCTGGCGCTCGCCAATCCGGTGGTGGTCAAGGAGGAGCGCCAGGGGCTGGACGACTTCGCCGTGGTCGTGGCCGACCGCTCACCCTCGCAGGGTATCGGCACGCGCCCGGAGCAGCTCGAGCAGGCGCTGGGGGAGCTGCGGGAGAGCCTGGGCACCCTGGGCGGGCTGGAGACGATCGAGCTCGGCGTCGAGGGCGACGGCAGAGGCGGCACGCAGCTGTTCAGGCCGCTGTCCACGACGCTGGCGGAGGTCGATCGGAGTCGTCTCGCGGGGGTCGTGATCGTCTCGGACGGCCAGGTGCACGACGTGCCCGCCAGCCTGGAGCGCCTCGGCGTCGACGCGCCGGTCCACGTGCTGCTCACCGGCGAGCCCGGCGAACGCGACCGCCGCCTCGTGGTCGATCGGGTGCCGAACTACGGCATGGTCGGCGACCAGCACGAGATCACGCTGCGTGTCGAGGAGCTGCCGGACCGGGATGCGACGGACCCGGTGGAGGTGACGCTGAGCCAGAACGGCGAGCTGAAGCAGCGCCTCACGCTGCTGCCCGGGACGCCGCAGACCGTCCCCTTCGAGCTCGAGCGCGCCGGGCAGAACGTGCTCGAGCTCGAGGCCGAATCGGCGCCCGGCGAGCTCACCACGCTCAACAACCGCGCCGTCTTCTTCGTCAACGGCGTGCGCGACCGGCTCCGCGTCCTCCTGGTCTCGGGCCAGCCCTATCCGGGCCTGCGCGTCTGGCGCAACCTCCTGAAGGCGGATCCGGCGGTCGATCTGGTCCATTTCACCATCCTGCGGCCGCCCGAGAAGCAGGACGGCACGCCGATCCGCGAGCTCGCCCTGATCGCCTTCCCCTCGCGCGAGTAGTTCGAGGTCAAGCTCAGCGAGTTCGATCTGGTGATCTTCGATCGATACTCCCGGCGCGGTCTCCTGCCGCTCGCCTATCTCGACAACGTCGCCCGCTACGTGGAGGAGGGCGGCGCCCTGCTCGAGGTCGCGGGGCCGGAGTTCGCGCACCCGCTCAGCCTTTATCGCACGCCGCTCGCCCGCATTCTCCCGGCGCGCCCCTCGGGTGCGGTCTACGAGCGCGGCTTCAGGCCGGAGCTCACCGAGATCGGCCACCGTCACCCGGTCACCGCGGGTCTCGTGGCGGCGCCGAACGGCCAGGACACGCCCGAGCCGGAATGGGGGTCGTGGTTCCGGCAGATCGACGTCGAGGTGAACGATTCCCAGGTGCTGATGAACGGCGCCGCCGAGCAGCCGCTTCTGGTCCTCGACCGCATCGGCGAGGGTCGGGTGGCGCAGCTGCTCTCGGACCACGCCTGGCTCTGGGCGCGCGGTTACGAGGGGGGCGGCCCGCAGGGGCTGCTGCTGCGGCGCCTCGTGCACTGGCTGATGAAGGAGCCGGAGCTCGAGGAGGAGGCGCTGCGCGCCGAGCCGCACGGCGAGAGCATCACCATCGAGCGCCGCTCGCTGGAGGCCGAGCCGTCGACGGTGACCGTGACGGCGCCCTCGGGCGCGCGCTCGGAGGTGGAGCTCGAGCTGGTCGAGGAGGGGCTCGCGCGCGCCGAGATGGAGGCGGTCGAGCCCGGGCTGTACGAGATCGCCGACGGCGATCTCATCACCTACGCCGCGGTCCGCCCGATCGGCGCCGAGGAGCTCGCCGACATGCGCGCGACGCCGGAGCGGCTGGCGCCGCTGGTCGAGGAGAGCGGCGGCTCGATCAAGTGGCTCTCGGAGAGCGGCACGCCGTCGCTCCGGATGGTCCCGGGCGGCCGCTCCTTGTCCGGTCGGAACTGGATCGGCCTGCGCGAGAACGAGCGCTACCTGGTGACCGGGGCCTCGCAGCTGCCGCTCCTGCCGGCGGTGCTGGCACTCATGCTCCTGCTCGGCACGCTCGGCTTCGCCTGGTACCGCGAAGGCCGCTGATCACAGCCGCTGCCCGCCCTGCAGGGGCGAGAAGCGCACCGGCAGGATGCGCTGCTCCTGCACCGTGCCGTCCTCGCCCTTGGTGATCAGGGTCAGGTACTGCGGCCCGCGGTCGGGGCCGAGCGGCATCACCATGCGGCCGCCGCGCTTGAGCTGGTTCAGGAGCGGCGTCGGCACGTGGTCGATCGCCTCCTTGATCAGGATGGCATCGTACGGCCCCTGCTCGGGCCAGCCGTAGTAGCCGTCGGCCGCACGCACCGCGACATTGTCGTAGCCCAGCTCCTTCAGCAGCGCCTCGGCGCGCTCCGCCAGCGGCTCGATCACCTCGACGCTGTACACCTGCTCCACCAGCTCCGCGAGCACGGCCGCATGGTAGCCGGCACCGGTACCGGTCTCGAACACCACATCCTCGGCTTTGGGCTCGAGCAGGTGCGTCATCAGCGCCACGAGCAGCGGGGCCGCGATGTTCTGCTCGTGGCCGACCGGCAGCGGGTGGTTGCGATAGGCGAACTCCTGCAGCTCCTCGGGCACGAAGGCGTGGCGCGGCACGTTGCCCATGACCTCGAGCACCCGCGGATCGATCTCCTGGATGCCGGTCTCGGGGCTGATCATCAGCACCTCGAGCTGCAGGACACGCAGCATGTCGGCGCGCTCGCTGGCGCGATTCGTGGTCTCGGCGAGCGCCTGCCCGGCGCTCAGGCCGAGCAGCGCCGCGACCAGGCCAAGACGGTGCAGGTATGGCGCGAACATGGGGCGGGTCTACCCTCTCGTGGATCGGCTCGAGCGATGCTAGCGGACGAGCCCTCGGTTCTGCCACCCCCAATCGCGGTGCGGGGCGGCGGCGTGCGGTACCGGAAGCCGCCCTGCGCCGAGGCTCCGGGCCCGCTGACCCTTGCAAACGCGGACCCGGCCTCCCGCGATCCTGCGGCGAGAGGGCCGCCCTGGTGATCGCGGCTCAACGCCGCAGCACGAAGTCGAGGCGGGCGAGCCCGCCGACCTCGACCTCCACGACTCGCCGCGCCGGCGGATAGCCCTCGGCGTTGACCAGCAGCTCGTAACGACCCGGCGCGAGGTCGTCGAAACGATAGCTGCCGTCGGCATCGCTCAGCGCTGCGATGTCGATGTGCCCGGCCGTGCTGCTCTCGATCAGCACCGGCGCGCCGGCGACCGGATCGCCCGCTGCCGTGCGCACCTGACCCGCGATCGTGCCCGCCCCCATCGCTGTCGCTCCATCGCCCGACGGCAGAAGGCCGCGAGCCGGGGCCCATGCGGACCCCGCGCCCGCGGCCCGGCCGTTCAGCTGCCCTGCTGCTTCCACTGCTGGATGTTGTCGAACACCGGCTTGACGATCCGGGTCGCCGAGTTGCCGGACAGATGGCCGTTGGTGTGGATACCCACGGCGTAGCGCTGCCCGTCCTTGTACCACCACACCGGCGAGCCGCTCTGGCCACCCGCGGTGTCGATGTCGTAGACCAGGGTGCGCGCGCTCACCTGCTTGATCTGGCGGGCATGGTACCATTGCGTGCCGGCCGGCTTGTCGCCGGGGTAGCCCGACAGGTTGACCAGGAGCTGATTGAGCGTGCCATCGCCGTAATGGCCATAGCCGAAATGGCCGAGCTGATCGCCGTAGCGGCAGCTGGCCGGCAGGATGATCGCGCCGTAGTCGTGCGTGCGCTTGCGGTCCTGCGTCCAGCCGGTGACGCTGCGGAACGCGGTGGCCGTGCACGAGTTGTACGGCTGCTGCGCGCCGTTGCGCCCCGGGATCACCTCGATCCGCTTCACCCAGCCGCCACGGCTGTGGATGTAGACCACGTGGCCGGCGGTGATCAGGGTGCGCGCCCCGACCAGCCAGCCCGTGCCGATCCACTGGCTGTCGTCCGCCGCGGTGATCCGGAGCGAGCAGATGGCGCGCCACGGATAGAGGGTGGTGCTCGTGATCTGGACCCGGTCGTCGGGCCCGATCACCACCTCCTGCACGAGATCCTCGCCGCGGAGCAGCCGCCGGCGCAGCGACTTGCGGGTGACCGCGTCGGCGAACTCGGCGTACCAGACATCGAGCAGAAGGGTGTCATCCATGGCTTCGGTCGGCTGCGGCTCTGCCGGCCGCGCATAGCCGGCCACCGGCTCGAGGTCACCCTCCGGTTCCGAGGCGGGCCCGCCGAGCGCGCCGAAGCTCGCCGGCTCGAACTCGATCGCGTCCTGCACCTCCGGCGCGTTGCTGACCGGGCTGTCGAGATCCCGCGCCTCCGGGGTCGGCGCCTCGGTCTCCGGCGCCCGGAAGGGCACCACGTCGCCGCTCGCGCCGGGGAGCTCCCCGACCTCGGCCGCGAGCGCCTCGCGGTCCATGTCCGCTCGGTAGAGCTGGTCGATCTCGGCCTCCTGCTCGGGCCGCCGTGCACCTGCCGTCGTCATATCGATGTCCCCATCAATGCGTGTATCGATGCGGGGGACCTTACGGCAGCCCGGCCCTTGGCCTTGTGAGGCCGTTCACACCTCGCCTGATCAGCCGCCGGTGATCTTGGTGCCGACGCCCGCCGCGGTGAAGGTCTCCAGCAGCAGCACGTGGGGCAGGCGCCCGTCCAGGATGTGCGCCGCGCGCACACCCGCCTCGAGCGCGGCGAGGCAGGTCTCGAGCTTCGGGATCATGCCGCCGCTCACTGTGCCGTCTTGCAGGAGCGCGCGCGCGGCGCCCGCCGACAGCTCCGAGATCAGGCGACCCTCGCGATCGAGCACGCCCTCGACGTCGGTGAGCATGATCAGCTTGTCGGCGGCGAGCGCAGCGGCGACCGCCCCGGCTGCGGTATCGGCGTTGATGTTGTAGGTCTGGCCGTCGGTGCCGAGCCCGATCGGCGCGATCACCGGCACCATCTCGGTGCCGGCGAACACCTCGAGCACCTGCTTGTGGATCCGGGTCGGCTGGCCGACGAAGCCGAGATCGAGCACCTGCTCGATGTGGCTTTCCGGGTCGCGCCGGGTGCGGGTGAGCTTGCTCGCCTCGATCAGCGCCGCATCCTTGCCGGAGAGCCCGACGGCGCGCCCGCCCGCGGCCTGGATCGCGGTCACGATCTGCTTGTTGATGCTGCCGGCCAGAACCATCTCGACGATCTCGACCGTGGCCGCGTCGGTCACGCGCAGCCCCTCGACGAACTCGCTCTTGATCTTGAGCCGGTCGAGCATGGACTTGATCTGCGGCCCGCCGCCGTGGACCACGATCGGGTTGATCCCGACCTGCTTCATGAGCACGACGTCGCGGGCGAAGTCGGTCGCGAGCTCGGGCGAGCCCATGGCGTGACCGCCGTACTTGATCACGAACGTCGCCCCCGAAAAGCGCCGCATGTAGGGCAGCGCCTCGATCAGCGTCGCGGCGACCTGATGGTGGGCCTCGTTGGTCATCGTTCCCCGCCCGGTTCCGCCACCAGCGCCAGCGCGGCGCGCAACTCGCCGATGCCGATGCCGTCGCGCGCGCTGGTGGCGATCAGCTGCGGATGCGCCCCCGGCATGGGTGCGAGCTCGGCCGCCAGCGCCTGCATCAGGTCCAAAAGCTCGGGCCCTCGCACCTGGTCGATCTTGGTCAGCACCACCTGGAAGGCGACCGCCGCTTCCCCCAGCATGCCCATGAACTCGCGATCGGCCTCCTTGAAGCCGTGCCGGGAATCGACCAGGACGCAGGCCTGCCGCAGCACGCTGCGGCCCCGCAGATAGTCGCGCAGCAGCCGGTTCCAGGTCCTCACCGCCTGCTTCGAGGCCCGCGCGTAGCCGTAGCCGGGCAGGTCGGCCAGGAGCAGCCGACCGCCCAGATCGAACAGGTTGATCTGCTGGGTGCGGCCGGGCGTGTGCGAGGTCCGGGCCAGCTGATGGCGGCCGGTGAGCGCGTTGATCAGGCTGGACTTGCCGACGTTGGAGCGCCCGGCGAAGGCCACCTCGGGCAGGCGCGCCGGCGGCAGCTGCTCCAGATCGGCAATGCCGGCGATGAAGGTGCAGGGCTGGGCGAACAGCCGCCGGCCGGCCTCGAGGAGCTCCGGATCGTCCAGTGCTTCGGGCGCTCCCGGCGGCTCGGAGCCGGCCATGGCTACGCCGAGACGCCCATGCGCTTCATGATCATCCACTGCTGCGCGATCGAGAGGACATTGTTCCAGGTCCAGTAGATCACGAGCCCGGCCGGGAAGGTGGCGAACAGGAAGATGAACATCAGCGGCAGCAGCATCATGATCCTGGCCTGCAGGGGATCCGCGGGCTGCGGATTGAGCTTGGTCTGCAGCAGCATGGTCGCGCCCATGAGCAGCGGCCAGATGCCGATCATCAGGAACGTCGGCGGGTCGAACGGGAGCAGCCCGAACAGGTTGAAGAGCGAGGTCGGATCCGGCGCCGAGAGGTCTTGGATCCAGCCGAAGAACGGCGCGTGCCGCATCTCGATCGAGACGAACAGCACCTTGTAGAGGGCGAAGAACACCGGGATCTGAACCAGGATCGGCAGGCAGCCCGAGACCGGGTTGACCTTCTCCCGCTTGTACAGCGCCATGAGCTCCTGGTTCATGCGCGCGCGGTCTTCGCCGTACTGCTCGCGCAGCTTCATCATCTCGGGCTGCAGCTTCTTCATCTGGCTCATCGCCCGATACGACTTGTTGGCGAGCGGGTAGAAAATGAGCTTGACCAGCAGCGTCAGCAGGAGGATCGCCACGCCGTAGTTGCCGACCAGCAGATAGGAGTAGTGCAGGATGTAGAAGATCGGCTTGGTCATGAAGTAGAACCAGCCGAAGTCGACCGCGCGGTCGAACAGCGGGATGCCGAGCTGCTCCCCGTAGCTGTCGAGCAGCCCCACCTCCTTGGCCCCGGCGAACAGGCGATCCGTCACCTCCACCGCATTCCCGGGCGCGACGGTGACCGCCGGCCGCAGAAAATCCGTCTGGTAGCGATCCTGGTCGTCCGCCAGGGTGTGGCGGAATACGCCGGTCATCGGGCTGCTCTGGTCAGGTACCAGCGCCGCGAGCCAGTACTTGTCGGTGATCCCGAGCCAGCCGCCCGTGCTCTCCAGCGTGATGACCTCGCCGCCCTGCAGGTCGCTGTAGTCGATCTCCTTGAGCTTGTTGTCGAGGACCCCGATCGGCCCTTCGTGCAGGATGAAGAAGCCGAGCGTCGGCGGCGTGCCCCAGCGGCTGATCAGGCCGTAGGGATGGAGGGTCACCGGCTCCTCGCCGGTGTTCTCGACCCGCTGGGTCACGGTGAACATGTAGTTGTGATCGAGCGCGATGGTGCGCTCGAAGCGCAGCCCCTGGCCGTTCTCCCAGGTCAGGGTGACGGGGTCGCCCGGGCGCAGCTCGTCCCGATCGGCGCTCCATACGGTCTCGCGAGTCGGCACCTCGACCTCGGCCCCGGTCGGGACCCAGCCGAACTCCGCGAAATAGGTGTTGGGCGCGCCGGGCGGGCTGAGCACCGTGACGTCGTCGGCGCCGGGCGCGGTGCTCACCTGGTAGTCGTCGAGCGTGAGGTCGTCGATCCGCGCGCCCTGCAGGGCCAGCGAGCCGCGCACCCGGCCGTTGGCGAAGCCGATGCGCGCGGCCGTCTCCAGCACCTCGGCGCGTCCGGGCGGGCCGACCGCCGCGGCCCCGGGCACGCTCGGCGCCACCGCATCCTCGGGCGCGGGCATCGTCTCGGTCACGACGTCGCGCGGCGCCTGGCGCTGCGCCTCCTGCATGCGCGGCAGCTCGTAAAAGTACTGGAACGCCAGGATGATCGTGACCGAGAGCACGATCGCCAAGATCAGGTTGCGCTGCTCAGGCATAACGGGCGCCTGTCTCCTCTCCACGGGCAACTCTCGGCTCGACAGCCACTCTCAGCGCCAGATGGTCGCCCGCCGCGGCAAATCAACGGTTCGTGTCGGCACGGGGTCGTAGCCGGAACCGCCGAACGGGTGGCAGCGCGCGACGCGCCGCAGCGCGAGCCAGCTGCCGACGAGCGCCCCGCGGGTGGCGAGCGCCTCGAGCGCGTACTCCGAGCAGGTCGGCAGGTAACGGCAGCGCGGCCCGAGCATCGGCGAGATCAGGTAACGATAGATGTGGATCAGCCCGCTCAGGAGCCGGACCGTCCAGCCGGACCGGGGCTGGCCCCGCGTGTCTTGCGGCCGCCCGCGCGCGTGATGCGCGCAAGCGCCGTGCTCAGATCGTCGGTGAGACGCGTGAACGGACATGTCAGTGCTGCCGGCCGTGCGACGATGACGTAGTTGTAACCCGGCTGCGCCGGGCCGGGGAGGACCGCGCGCGCGGCTTCGCGCAGGCGCCGACGCGCCCGGTTGCGGGCCACCGCCTTACCAATCCGGCGGCTGGCCGTAAACCCCAAACCGACCTCCTGCGCACCGTCCCCGGCCAACAGCGGCCGGGGCGCGGCCTGGAGCACGAAGGCCGGAGTCACCCAGCGCAGACCCGCCGCGGTCGCCAGGAACTCACGCCGCTGCTTCAGGCCCACGATCCGGGGGCCGGTGCCCGCGGGCGCCCTTCGCGCCGCCCGCGCCTGCGGATCGGCCCCGCGCTCGCCGCTCAGAAGGACAGCCGCTTGCGCCCCTTGGCCCGGCGGCGCGCCACAATCCGGCGCCCGCCCACGGTGGCCATGCGCGCGCGAAACCCGTGCCGCCGCTTGCGGACGATGTTGCTCGGCTGGTATGTGCGCTTCACGGCTCGCCTCTCGTGAACCTGGTCGTGAACCTCGCGCCCGAGGGCAGGGCTGTATAGGCGGGGGCCCGGCCCCTGTCAAATCCACCGGTTCCGGCCTTCCCTGGCGCGCGTAATCCC
>CAZXYL010000663.1:0-1548 GCA_964644915.1 uncultured Geminicoccaceae bacterium | reverse complement strand
AACCTCATGAGCATGGACGTCGAGGAGATGATCCGGGCGCAGCCGATGGACGCGGTGGTCCTGGTCGGCGGCTGCGACAAGACCGTGCCGGCGCTGCTCATGGGCGCGCTCTCGGCCGACAAGCCCGCGATCCTCGTGGTCACCGGGCCGATGATGACCAGCCGGCACAAGGGCGAGCGGCTCGGCGCCTGCACCGACTGCCGCCGCTTTTGGGGCCGATACCGCGCGGGCGAGCTCGACGACGAGGAGATCCGCGCGGTCGAGAACCGGCTCTCCACCACCGCGGGCACGTGCATGGTCATGGGCACGGCGAGCACCATGGCCTGTCTCGCCGAGACGCTCGGCATGACGCTCCCCGGCACCGCGGCGATCCCGGCGGTGCACGCCGATCGCCTGCGCGCGGCTGAGGCCTCGGGCATGCGCGCGGTCGCGCTCGCGCGAGACGGCGGCCCGCGGCCCTCGGAGATCGTCACCTCCGATGCGGTCGACAACGCGCTGCGCGCCCTGCTCGCGATCGGCGGCTCGACCAACGGTATCCTGCACCTCGCGGCGATCGCGGGGCGCGCGGGCATCCCGGTCGATCTCGAGCGCCTGAACAGCCTCTCCGACGAGACGCCGGTGCTGGTCGACCTCAAGCCCACCGGCCCGCACTACATGGAGGATCTGTTCAGCGCTGGAGGCATGGGGGCGGTGCTGCGTGAGCTCAGGCCGCTGCTGCACCTGGGCGCGCGCATGGTCGCGGGGGACACCTTGGAGGAGCGTCTCGCAGACGAGCCGGCCTACGTCGATCGCAGCGTGGTGCGCCGTGCCGACGACCCGATTTACCGGCAGGGCGGGCTGGTGGCGCTGTTCGGATCGCTGGCGCCGGGCGGCGCGATCCTCAAGCGCTCGGCCGCGGAGCCGCGCCTGTTCGAGCACGAGGGGCGCGCGGTCGTCTTCTCCGGCCTCGAGGACCTCTCCGCGCGCATCGACGATCCGGACCTCGAGGTCACGCCCGACGACGTCCTGGTACTGCAGAACGCGGGGCCGAAGAGCGAGGCCGGCATGCCCGAGGCCGGCTACCTGCCGCTGCCGAAAAAGCTCGCGCGCTCCGGCGTCAAGGACATGATCCGGATCTCGGATGCGCGCATGAGCGGCACGGCGTTCGGCACCATCGTCCTGCACGTCACCCCGGAAGCCGCGGTCGGCGGCCCGCTCGGCCTCGTGCGCACGGGCGATCGCATCCGCCTCTCGGTCGAGAGGCGCCGGCTCGACCTGCTCGTCGCCGAGGACGAGCTTGCGCGCCGGCGCGAGGCCGCCCCGGCGACCCCTCCCCCGCCGCCGCGCGGCTATCGCCGGCTCTATCACCAGCACGTCATGCCGGCGGATCGGGGCTGCGACTTCGATTTTCTGCGCGCGGCGCCGGCTTAGGCGGCGAGGATGCGGCGGCTGCGGATGGTGGCGTAACCGGCGGCCTGGTCGACCTCGGCGCCCTGCGCCGCGACCAGCCGGGCGAAGGCCCGGTTCTCGGGCAAAAAGAAGAACTCGGCCTGCGCAGCACCTCGGGCA
>CAZXYL010000662.1:0-1630 GCA_964644915.1 uncultured Geminicoccaceae bacterium | reverse complement strand
GGGATCTTGAGATAGCGGGTGCCGTTGTCCTCGGGCGGCGGCATGTGGCCCGCCCGCATGTTGACCTGGACCGAGGGCAGGATCAGGCGCGGCATGCCCAGCGTCCTGTCGCGGGCGGTGCGCATCTGGACGAACTCGTCCTCGGAGACGCCCTCGCGGACATGCACATTGTGGCGGTTCTCCTCGGCGACGGTGGTCTCCCACCTGTACTCGTCGCGGCCGGGCGCCTTGTAGTCGTGGCACATGAACAGCCGCGTCTCGTCCGGCAGCTCGTGCAGGATGCGCCGGGTCGAGCGGAACAGCGCCCGTGCGTCGCCGCCCGGGAAGTCGGCGCGCGCGGTGCCGGCATCCGGCATGAACAGCGTGTCGCCGACGAAGGCGGCATCGCCGATGACGTAGGTCATGTCGGCCGGGGTATGGCCCGGCGTATGCATGACGCGTGCCGGGATGGAGCCGAGCTGGAAGGTGTCGCCGTCCCTGAACAGGACGTCGAACTGGCTGCCGTCGCGCTGGAACTCGGTGCCGGCATTGAAGATCTTGCCGAACACGTTCTGCACCGTCGTGATCTCGGCGCCGATCGCGAGCCTGCCGCCGAGCTGCTCCTTGATGCAGGGCGCGCCCGAGAGATGGTCGGCGTGGACGTGAGTCTCGAGGATCCACTCGACCTCGAGCCCATGCTTGCGCACGAACTCGACGATCTGGTCGGCCGAGTGCCTGCCGGTACGTGCGGCGTTCGGATCGTAGTCGAGGACCGAATCGACAACGGCGCATTTCCTGGTCGCGGGATCGGCCACGACGTAGCTGATCGTGTTGGTCGCGTGGTCGAAGAAGCCGGTCACGTCGGGCTTCATGTCGGTGCCTCCGGACGCTTCGTGATCAACGGGTAGCGTCGGCGAGCGAAGACGGGCGCTTGGCGGCGTCGCGCTTGCGGTTCCACGGCATGTAGGCGAGCAGGTTGGCCATGCCGCAGAACCCCGTGACCCCGGCCATGACCAGGCCCGCGCCGACGAACGCCGAAAGCGCCATGAACCAGGGCGAGACGAACAC
Source organism: uncultured Geminicoccaceae bacterium (assembly GCA_964644915.1). Classification (GTDB taxonomy): domain Bacteria; phylum Pseudomonadota; class Alphaproteobacteria; order Geminicoccales; family Geminicoccaceae; genus CAZXYL01. Next base: position 583 of record CAZXYL010000662.1, on the reverse strand, counting down.
CGCTAGCGCGATGCCGAGGAGCACGAGCGAGCCGGCCGCGATCTGCACCTGGCGCATGATCGGGAGCGGCGCCTTGCGATCCGCGACCACCGGCAGCCCGGCGCGCTTCCACGCCTGCAGCCCGCCCTCGAGGTGGTACGTCTCGGCAAAGCCCGCGCTCAGCAGCTGGCTCGCCGCCTGGGTCGTGCGGTTGCCACTGTTGCAGTGGAAGATGGCGATCCTGCTCCGCTCGCCGGCGATCGCTCCCGGATCGAAGCGCGAGAGTGGTACGAGCTGCGCGCCCTCGATGTGCTCGCGGGCGTACTCGTCCGGCTCGCGCACGTCGATCAGCACCGCCTCGCCTCGATCAAGCCAGCTCCTTGCCGTGCTGGCGTTGACCTGCATCAAGTCTCGAGTCGTCATTCTCATCCCCCTGGCCGGCCGTGGCCGGACCGCAGTACGTGGCATAGAGAAACTCCATCAGCCGGCGGACATCGTCGCGCGCGAGCGCGTAGTAGATCGTCTGCGCCTCACGCCGCGGCCGCACCAGGCCCTCGCGGCGCAGGACCGCCAGCTGCTGCGACATCGCGGGCTCGCGCACGCC
>CAZXYL010000661.1:0-5486 GCA_964644915.1 uncultured Geminicoccaceae bacterium | reverse complement strand
AAGACCAGCGGCTCCTGCCGGCCATACATGCGTGGCAGAGCGAGCGCGTGGCCCGCATCCGCCAGGCGCTGCAGGGCGGGGCGCGGGTCGAGCTCGCCCTCGAGCGGCCAGTAGCCGGAGACGATGCCGCCCGCAGGCAGGCGGAACTGTCCGATCAGCCGCTGCGCGACGCGGGCTGCCGCCGAGGCTTGGGAATGCGGTGCTACGGCCGCCCGCCGCTCGAGGAGCTCGGCCCGGAGCATCGCCTTGGCCTCGACCAGGGGGGGAGCGGACAAGCGGGCACGCCTGGACTGAAGGATGGGACAGCGCTGGCGGGGCCACCCTGGCCGTCGGTCGCTGCTTTCCTCTGTGGCCTGCCATCGCAGGTGGGCGCCGTGGTACCGGAGCCGCAGCTCCGGCAGGGACAGCTCCCTTCAGAGAAGTGTTGGCCCCAGGGTTTTCGAGGACCTAACGCACCGGGCAGCACCCGCCGTCTGGATAGTTAAGATGTCTCCAGCTGCGCGGCAATAGTGTCCAACTGCTGCGCGACGCGCTCGACCGCGGCCGCCGCCTCCTGCTCGCGCTCCGAGCTGCGGTTCTCGAGCGCCGCCTGCAGGCGCTTGATCTCGTCGAACGCGTCCGAGAGCTCGTCGGCGACCACCAGGCTGGCCATGATGAGCAGGCGCGAATCGCCGAGCTGCATCTGCCCCTTGGCGATCTCGCTGATCTTCCGATCGACGTAGGAGGCGAGCCGTCTGACCCGGCCCTCTTCGCCCTCGCCGCACTGCACGACATGACGCCGCCCGTTGACGGAGACTTCGACCGTCGGCATCGATCAGCCCTCCAGGAGCCTGTCGATGTCGTGGATCGAGCCGTCGAGGCGGCGGGCCACGGCATCGGTGGTCTCGCGGATCGCCCGGTTCTCCTCCTCGGTCTCGCGCAGGGCTTCGCTCAGGCGGTCGCATTCGCTGCGCAGGACGGCGACATCACGCGCGAGCGTGTCGCGCTCGGCGCCGAGCTGCTCGACGGCCCGCTCGTATTCCGCGCTCGGCGCCGCCGACAGCCGCCTCGCCACGGCCGCCTCCAGACGCTTCAGCGCGTCGCTGAGGTGGCGTTGCGCGGTCTCCAGTTCGGCCATGACCCTCTGGTGAGCTCCCGTCGTATGAGCTCCGTAAAACAAACAGTTAGCAAGTATGCTTGACACAGGCGCGAGGCGCCGTCAACTCACGGTCGCTCGGGCGCACCGACGAGCGGCGCAAAATGCGGTTGATTTTTCCAGCCGTTCGACCAGCTTTGCCCCGTGCTCAGGGGGGCGGGCGGTTGATGTGGCTTATGACCCTGTTTCCAACACCGATCGACATCCGATGAGCGGGGCCGCTGCGCAGGTGCCCGGGCATCGCGAGCTCGCGAACGCCATCCGCGCGCTCGCCATGGACGCCGTGCAGGCGGCGCAATCGGGCCATCCGGGCATGCCCATGGGCATGGCGGACGTCGCCGTGGCCCTGTTCCGGGAGTTCCTGCGCTTCGATGCGGCAGCACCCGAGTGGCCCGATCGCGACCGCTTCGTGCTCTCGGCGGGCCACGGCTCGATGCTGCTCTACGCGCTCCTCTACCTCACCGGCTACCCGGAGATGGACGTGGGGCAGCTGAAGCGCTTCCGCCAGCTCGGCTCGAAGACCGCCGGGCACCCCGAATACGGCTTCGCGCCGGGGATCGAGACCACGACCGGCCCGCTCGGCCAGGGCTTCGGCAACGCGGTCGGCATGGCGCTCGCCGAGCGGCACCTGCGCGCGCGCTTCGGGCCGCAGATCACCGATCACCGCACCTACGTGATCGCGAGCGACGGCGATCTGATGGAGGGCATCAGTCACGAGGCGGCCTCGCTCGCCGGGCATCAGCGGCTCGACCGCCTGATCGTGCTCTACGACGACAACCAGATCACCATCGACGGCGCGACCTCGCTCGCGCTCTCCGACGATCAGATCCGCCGCTTCGAGGCGTACGGCTGGCACGCGTGCCGCATCGACGGCCACGATCCGGCCGCGATCGCGGGCGCGCTCGCCGAGGCGCGGCAGGCGGATCGCCCGTCGCTGATCGCGTGTCGCACCGTGATCGCCTATGGCGCGCCCAAGAAGGCGGGCACGGCCGCGGCGCATGGCGCGCCGCTCGGCCCCGAGGAGATCCGAGGTGCCCGCGAGCGGCTCGGCTGGCCCCACCCGCCGTTCCAGATCCCAGACCCGATTCTGTCGACGTGGCGCGAGATCGGCCGGCGCGGGCGCGCCGAGCGCGAGGCCTGGGAGCGGCGTCTCGCCGGGCAGCCGGCCGAGGTCCGGGCCGAATTCGAGCGCGTGCTCAGCGGGCGGCTGCCCGAGCGGCTGGACCGCCTGCTGCGCGAGCACAAGCGACGCCTGGCCGCCGAGCGGCCGAGCTGGGCGACGCGCAAGGCGAGCCAGGAGGCGCTCGAGGTTTTCACGCCTGCCATCCCCGAGATGATCGGCGGCTCCGCGGATCTCACCGGCTCCAACAACACCAAGACCGAGGCGACGGAGCCGGCCACGGCCGACAACCCGGGCGGGCGCTACGTCCATTTCGGGGTCCGCGAGCACGCCATGGCCGCGGCCCTCAACGGCATGGCCCTGCACAAGGGCGTGATCCCGTACGGCGGCACCTTCCTCGTCTTCTCGGATTACTGCCGGCCGGCGATCCGCCTCGCGGCGCTCTCGGGCCTGCGCGTGGTCTTCGTCATGACCCACGATTCGATCGGGCTGGGCGAGGACGGGCCGACCCATCAGCCGGTCGAGCATCTGGCGGCGCTGCGGGCGATCCCGAACCTGCACGTGCTCCGGCCGGCGGATGCGATCGAGACCGCCGAGTGCTGGGCGCTGGCGCTGCAGCGCACCGACGGGCCGTCGCTCATGGCGCTCACCCGGCAGAATCTGCCGACGCTGCGCGCCGACGCGGACGACGAGAACCTCTGCGCGCGCGGCGCCTACGTGCTCGCCGAGGCGGACAGCGGACGCGAGGTCACGCTGCTCGCGACCGGCTCCGAGGTGGCGATCGCGCTCGCGGCGCGCGAGCGGCTGGAGGCGCAGGGCATCGGCACCGCGGTCGTCTCCATGCCGTGCCTGGAGCGGTTCGAGCAGCAGGACGCGGCCTATCGCGAGGCGGTGCTGGGCAGGGGCTTTCGGCTCGCGGTGGAAGCCGCCTCGCCCTTCGGCTGGACGCGCTACGTCGCCTCGGAGGCGGACGTGATCGGCATGACGACTTTCGGCGCGTCGGGCCCGTACGAGGAACTGTACCGGCATTTCGGGATTACGCCTGAGCGAATCGTCGAGCGGGTGCGCGCGCGCCTTTGATCCAGCGCAACGCTCGACCAGATGACTTGTGAGAGGCTCCGAGCGGGCCGGACCCACAGACTTCGAGGAGGACTGCCGTGAGCGTTCGTGTGGCAATCAACGGTTTTGGTCGGATCGGCCGCAACACCCTGCGCGCCTTGGTCGAGCAGGGGCGCAAGGACGTCCAGGTGGTCGCGATCAACGATCTGGCACCACCCGAGACCAACGCGCACCTTCTGCGCTACGATTCGGTGCACGGCCGCTTCCCGGGCAAGGTGCAGCTGGAGGGCGACACGCTCGATTGCGGCACCGGCCCGATCAAGGTCCTGGCCCAGCGCGAGATCAAGAATTTGCCCTGGCGCGACATCGGGGTCGACCTGGTGATGGAGTGCACCGGCCTGTTCACCAAGCGCGACGCGGCCGCGCAGCACCTGGAGGCCGGCGCCAGGAAGGTGCTCGTCTCCGCGCCGTCCGAGGGCGCCGACATCACCGTCTGCTACAAGGTCAACCACGACCAGCTCGAGGCCGAGCACACCGTGGTCTCGAACGCGTCCTGCACCACCAACTGCCTGGCCCCGGTCGCCAAGGTGATGCTCGACGCCTTCGGCATCGAGCGCGGGCACATGACGACGATCCATTCCTTCACCAATGACCAGAACCTGCTCGACGTCTTCCACAAGGACCTGCATCGCGCCCGCGCGACCACGCTCTCCATCATCCCGACCTCGACCGGTGCCGCGCGCGCCGTCGGCAGCGTTCTGCCCCAGCTCAAGGGCAAGCTGGATGGCGTCGCCTTCCGGGTGCCGACGCCCAACGTCTCGGTGGTCGACTTCACCTTCGTCCCCGGTCGCGACGTCAGCGCCGAGGAGGTCAACGAGGCGTTCGTCAGGGCGGCCGACGGCCCGATGGAGGGGGTGCTCGGCTACCACCGGGAGCCCCTGGTCTCGATCGACTTCAATCACGACAGCCACAGCTCGACCGTGGATCTCTCCGCGACCAAGGTGCTCGACCGCCGTCTCGTGCGGGTCGCGTCCTGGTACGACAACGAGTGGGGCTTCTCCTGCCGCATGAACGACGTCGCGGCCATCATGGGCAAGCTCTGAGGCTTGGCCGATGGCAGGCTTTCGCACCCTCGACGATCTCGAGCCGGGCGGCCGCACGGTGCTGGTCCGGCTCGACCTCAACGTGCCAATGCAGGACGGGCGGGTCACGGATGCGACCCGGATCGAGCGCAGCGTGCCGACGGTGAAGGAGCTGATCGGCAAAGGCGCCAAGGTGGTCGTGATGTCCCATCTCGGCCGCCCCAAGGGCAAGCGCGAGAGCTCGATGTCGCTGCGCCCGTTGTGCGCGCCGCTCGGGCAGGCGTTGGGCGGGAGCGAGGTCGCGTTCGCCGAGGACGGCATCGGCGAGCCGGCGCAACGGGCGGTGGAAGCCCTCCAGCCGGGCGGCGTGGTGCTGCTGGAGAACCTGCGCTTCCATGCGGGCGAGGAGAAGAACGATCCGGGCTTCGCCGACGCGCTGGCGAGCCTCGGCGACTGCTATGTCGACGATGCCTTCTCCGCCGCCCACCGCGCGCACGCCTCGATCACCGGGCTGGCCGAGCGCCTGCCGGCCGCGGCGGGGCGCCTGATGCAGACCGAGGTCGAGGCGCTGAGCCGGGCGCTCGAGAACCCGGACCGGCCGCTCGTCGCAGTGGTCGGCGGCGCCAAGGTCTCGACCAAGCTCGATCTGCTCGGCAACCTGATCGAGAAGGTCGACCTCCTGGTGCTCGGCGGCGGCATGGCCAACACCTTCCTGTTCGCCGAGGGCACCCCGGTCGGGCGCTCGTTGTGCGAGAAGGACATGGCCGGGACCGCGCGCGAGATTCTCGCCAAGGCGGCGGCCACGGGCTGCCAGATCGTGCTGCCGATCGATGCCCGCGTGGCGAGCGAGTTCAAGGCCGGGGCAGCCTCGGGCGAGGCGCCGATCGAGCTGGTGCCGGAGGACGCGATGATCCTCGACCTCGGCAGCGGCAGCGTGCAGCTGATCGCGGGCCAGCTCGGCAACTGCCGGACGCTGGTCTGGAACGGGCCGCTCGGCGCGTTCGAGATCCCGCCGTTCGATACTGCCACCACCGCGGTGGCGCGGCTGGTCGCCGAGCGCACCCAGGCCGGCAAGCTGCTGAGCGTCGCC
>CAZXYL010000660.1:0-3885 GCA_964644915.1 uncultured Geminicoccaceae bacterium | reverse complement strand
GAAGTATTACCGTCTTTATCGGAACCCTTCTGTGCGTGCGGCTGCTCGCGGCGCGGTGTATGGTGGGCATCGCGGCGCGCCGGCCGGCGCGCGCCGGCATCGGAATTCCGTAAGATCCGGGCCTGGAGATGGTCGGCGCGAGCATCCTGGACGACGCGGCGGTGCGCCGGGTCGTCGAGGGCGCGGCGATCGTGATCAATCTGGTCGGGATCGTCACCCAAAGCGCCGAGCAGACCTACGCAGCCGTGCACGTCGACGGCGCGCGTCGGGTGGCGGATGCGGCCAAGGCGGCCGGCGCGGCGCGGCTGCTCCACGTCTCGGCGCTGCGCATCGGCCCCGACGCGCCCTCGGCCGCGGATCGGACCAAGGCAGCGGGCGAGGATGCGGTGAGCCGCGCCGGAGGCGACCATCCTGCGGCCGGGGCTGGTCTACGGGCCGGACGATCACTTCTTCGCGCGTTTCGCCCGGATGGCACGGCGCGCGCCGGCGCTGCCGCTGATCGGCGGCGGCCGCACGCGCTTTCAGCCGATCGACATCGACGACGCCACGGGCGTGTTTCTCGCCGCCCTGGGCGCGCCGTCGAGCCGGGGCTGCAGCTATGCGCTCGCCGGGCCCGAGGTCTACAGCCTTCGCGAGCTGATCGAGCTAATGCTGGCCACGATCGGACTGCGACGGCTGCTCGTGCCGATCCCGTTCCGCGCGGCCGAGGCGCTCGCACTCTTGGAGATCCTGTCGGATCCCCCGCTCACCCGCGAGCAGGTGCCCTCCTCCAGACCGACAAGATCGCGCGAGGGGGCGATCTTCTGCCGCGCGCGCTCGGCATCGAGCCGAAGCCGCTCGCGTCGCTCCTGCCCCGCTATCTGGTCCGGCAGCGCTGATCCTCGCCACCGCTGAAGGGGGGAACAGGTTCCCCGGCGCCGACGTTGTGGATCGGAGGACGTCGCCACCTTCTGGCCTGCGCGAGGGCGCCATGCTGTTCTGGATCTTTCTTGCGGTCCTGCTGGCCGTGCTTCTGATTGCCGCTGTACCGGTGTGGCCGTACAGCCGGCGCTGGGGCTATGCGCCGGTCTCAGTCGCGATCCTGGTCCTGCTCGTCTTCCTGGTGCTCACCTACATCGGCTACATCGGCCCGTGGCAGCAGGCCGGCCCGCCCTTCCTGGTCGAGGAAGGCCCGACCCCGGAAGGCCTGACGGAGCCGACCCTCCCGCCCGAGCCGGATCAGACCGCCACGGACTGAGCGCGCCCGGCACCCTAGCCCGAACTTCCCCGCGCATCGAGACGTAAGTAGCTGACCTGCCTCCCGAAGTCCTCGATCGGCAAGGGCTGCTCTGTCGACAAGGCGAGACCGAGGCGGTGGAACACCTCCGCTTGCAGCGGCGTGGGCCGGCTCAGCAGGGTGACGGGCGGCGCATCGCCCAGGCGGACGGTGTTGCGGCTGAGCCGCCGCCGAGACCGCGGCGGCGACCACGGGCGAGACTCGGCCGGCCGCCGCGGCGGCGCGTTCGTGGTTGTCGAACAGCAGCGGTGCCAGCGCCCGACGCAAGTGCCATTGAACGTAGTAGACGAGTATGCACAGGAAGATGTGCGCCCGCACCCGGCCGGCCAGGCGGTGGTGGAGCGGCCGGACCTCGAGCTCGGCCGACTTGAGGCAGCGGAAGGCGCGCTCCACCGCGGCCAGGCTCTTGTCGGCGAGCACGGTGGCGGGCGCAGCCAGCGCGTCGGCCGGCACCGAGGTGCGCAGGACCCCCGGGTCCGGCTGCGCCGGCCCGAGGGCAGGCTCGAAGCCGTCGAGCGCCGCCTCCTTGGCGAGCGCGGCCTCATCACGCGCGAAGCTCAGGTGCTCGTCGGCGATGGTGAGGCAGAAGTGCTTGGCCATCTTGCGCCGGCCCAGCACGGCGCCGACCCTAAGCGCGATCGCGTCCTGGCCCGGGAGCGGGCGGCTGGCACGCCGGGTGGCGGCCCGGATTTTGGCCAGATCCTGCTCGGTCGCCGCCAGCAGCGCCTCGCGCGTGCGGCCCCGCTGGGCGGCGAGGTCCGGGTTGCGGCAGACGATCAGGCGCTCGCCCGGATCGTCGGGCGAGGCGATCTCGGTCAAATCCCGCTCATGAAACAGTGACAGCTGCAAGGGACCACCGGCGGCGGCCAGCGCCTGAATCGCCGGCGCCCGCAGCGCGGTGATCCAGTCCACGCCGGCCGGCTCGAGGGTCCTGCTCGATGCGCGCGCTCGTGAGCATGCCACGATCGCCAACCAGCACCACCCGGCCGAGCTTGAAGCGCTCCTTGAGCTTGGCGCCCTGGCCGCGAGGGTGGCGGGATCCGCCGTATCGCCCCTCGACAGCGATCGGGCAACCCGCTGCGTTGCACAGCAACCCGAACACGATCTGCAGCCCTGTCCCGCTTACCGTCGCGGCTGTAACCGAAGCGCGCCAGCTCGCAGCAGCGCCCCTCGAGCCAGCGCGAGGTGAGCCTCACCCAGCAGGTCGAGCGCCCGGTAGAGCTCGTCCTCGTCGACCGCGCCCAGCCCGAGCATCCGTCTCAGTCCTTGCAGCACCTCCGTCCGCCGCATCCGCCCCTCCCCCTTTGGAGGGCCGGATTCAACCGGACAGATCGTGTGCTACGAAGACCGGTCATATCGTGTGCTCCCGACACGGCGTCACGATGCCCTTGACGGGGCACCCTAAGTTGTGTTGGCTCCCCATACCCGATCCGCATCAGCGGATGGGTCCGCGTCAGCGGGCCTTGGGTCCGACCATGGAGGGTCGGGCTGTGCGCAGTCGACATCAGCGCGCGGCCCGGCCCTCTTCTTTTTGGTCGGCGTCGAGGGCTAACAGCAGCGTGAGGGGAGACATCATGACCAATATGACTGAGCTCGAAGCGTGGAAAGTAATCTATGCCTGGGCAAAGACGGTCCCTGCCAGCGCTGATCCTCAGTTCAAGGAGGCACGCACGATACTTCGCAAGGTCATCAAGCGCGTCGAGAAGGCCAACAACGATCCCGCCGCGGCTTGGAGGTTGATCCATGAAGCCATAGCGGCTCAAGGGCACGTGCTGGTCTGGGCTGCCTCGGCTGAAGAGGTCCGGAGTTCGTTCAAGATGCACACAGGAGGCCAGGAGCTGCCCGCGGGATTCTCCGACAAGGAGATCGTGAAGAAGCTGAAATCCTATGTGGGCTGGTACGGCAGAACCATGAGTTTCCGGAGCTCGATGGAATACATCGAATCGTCGGTCGCTCGCGATCTGGCGACGCGAGCTGGACTGAAATGGAAGTAGTGAGGCTCCTTCCAACTGAAATCGCGCCTCACACCTAGAAGGCCTCGTGAGCACTGATCCGGAATGAAAGGAAGCCCAGCATGGCCTCGAACCAGATCAACAACGCGGATACGGCGGTCCTGTACGCCCGCTACTCCTCGGAGCTGCAGCGCGAGGCCTCGATCGAGGACCAGCTGCGCATGTGCCAGGAGCGCGCCGCCAAGGAAGGATGGCTGGTAGCCGGGAGCTACACGGATCAGGCCATCTCGGGTGCCAGCCTGATCCGGCCCGGCATACAGAAGCTCCTGCAGGATGCCGCCGCCGGTAAGATCGACATCATTCTCACCGAATCGCTGGACCGCGTCTCCAGGGACCAGGAGGACATCGCCCACGTCTACAAGCGGATGCGCTTCCATGGCGTGAGGATCGTCACCCTGTCCGAAGGCGAGGTGAACGAGCTCCACATCGGGCTCAAGGGCACCATGGGCGCGACCCTGGAGGGCCAGGTAACGCACCGACAGTTGATCTGGGGGCTTTTCATTGATCCTGCTGGTAGGAGGATGTACCGCTTGACATAGCGCCTGACTAGAGCCCATCTGGCCCTTCATGCACCGGCCAAGGAGGGCCCTTAATGCA
>CAZXYL010000659.1:0-2887 GCA_964644915.1 uncultured Geminicoccaceae bacterium | reverse complement strand
CCCCTGGGCAACTGGGCGACGCCGATGTCGCCGGCGATCGGGCTGTCCGGTGCGTTGCCGAGCGCCCAGGCGTAGGGCCAGTTGCGCATGAACACCGCGTTGCCCGACTGGAAGACGCCGCGCGCTTCCTCCTCGGCGTAGTTGAGGACGCCCTCGGGCGCGATCGTGCCAGTCCAGGTCGCGGCGAGCTCGAGCGCCTCGGCCGCTCTGTCGTTGTTGATCGTGATGTTGCCCTCGGCATCCACGATCGTGCCGCCGCCGAAGCTGTCGACCCACTCGAGCGCGTTGCAGGTCAGGCCCTCGTAGGCCCGGCCCTGGAAGACGAACCCTTGCATCCGAGCGCTGCCCTCGGCGCGCTCGGCCTCCACGATCTCCTGCGCGGTCTCGGTCAGCTCCTGCCAGGTCTCGGGCGGCTGTTTGCCGTATTTCTCCAGGAGATCCGTGCGGTAGTAAAGGACGCCCGCATCGGTGAACCAGGGCATGCCGACCAGGCTGCCTTCCACCGTGTTGTTCAGGACGATCGCCTCGAAATGCTGCTCGATCGCCTCCTTGTCGATGTGCTCCTGGAGATCGATGAAGTGCGCGCCCAGGATGCCGGGCCAGATGACGTCGATCTGGAAGACGTCGATGTCGGACGACTGGGCGGCCAGGATCTGCTGATAGAGCGCCAGCCGCTCGGTCGCCGAGTTCGGGGTCGAGATGACGTTGACCTGGTTTCCGCTCCGCTCGGCCCAGGCCTCGGCACCCTGCTGGCAGATCTCGAGCTCGAGCCCGACCGCACCGCAGGAGATGGAGATCGTGGCCGCCGGTGCGCCGGAGGGGGCGCCGCCGAGCAGCGCTACGGACAGGGCTGCGCCGGTCAGCATCATGGTTCGCATCGGAGCTCTCCCTTGGTCGTCCCAGACGCGGCGACACGGCCCGGTGCTCCCCGACCCGGGCGAGGCCGCCCAAGGGGAAGTCTGGGGTGAACGGTCGAGGATGGCAAGGCGCTCTTGCCGAGCTTCGCCATCCATGCTGACCTGACCGACCGAGCTCCTCCCCGGAGATCCTGCCGATGAGCCTGGAGCTTGCGCACACCGATTACGGCGAGACGGGGTCCCCGGTCGTCATCCTGCACGGCCTCTTGGGGTCCGCGCGCAATTGGGCGAGCATCGCCAAGCGCATGGCCGACGATCACCGGGTCTTTGCGCTCGACTTGCGCAATCACGGCAACTCGCCCTGGTCGAACGTCATGTCCTACGAGGCGATGGCCGATGATTTGCGCGAGTTCATCGCACGGCAGGACGTGGGCCCGGTCGCGGTGGTCGGGCACAGCATGGGCGGCAAGGTCGCGATGCGCCTGGCCTTGGCGCATCCCGAGCTGGTGGCGCGGCTGGCGCCGGTCGACATCGCACCGGTCCGCTATGATCACAGCTTCGAAGAGTACATCGCGGCCATGCGAGGCGTCGATCTGGCGCGCGCAGAGCGCCGGGCGGAGGTGGAACGGGCGCTCGCGGCCAGCGTCCCCGACGTTGGCGTGCGCAACTTCCTGCTGCAGAACCTCGTCCGCAACGAGCAGGGCCTGGTCTGGCGGGTCAACCTCGATGCGCTCAGCGCGCGCATGGACGAGATCCTGAGCTTTCCCGCTGCGGGGACGTCCCGCTACGAGGGGCCGACGCTGTTCATCATCGGCGAGCGCTCGCATTACGTCCGTGCGGAGCACAGGCGCGAGATCACCCGGCTGTTCCCGAACGCGCAGATCGCCACGATCGCGGGGGCGGGCCATTGGGTGCACGCCGAGCAGCCGCAGGCGTTCTTCGCCCATCTGCGCGCTTTCCTCGCGCCGTCCCGTTGATGCGGCCACGCGGGGCGCCGGCGCGGCGGCTACGCGCCCCGGCACTCAGCCGGCGTCGACCGCCCGCCAGCCCTGCGCGGTGCGGCAGGCGGCGCGGCGCGTGATCTGGTCCTGCCCGGCGGTGCTGATCTTGAGTTCGAAGCGGCGGCAGAAGGTGCCGTCGGCCCGGCGCTCCGTCGCCGTGGGGACGACCTCGACCGCGTGCCGGCCGTCGGGCGTCGCCCATTGCACCAGCTCGCCATTCAGGCGCGTCTCGAGGGTGCGCTGCAGGAGCTCCTCCAGATTGCGCGAGGTGCCGATCGCCTGGGGCGTGTCGGCGTACTCCATCTGGGTGAGCTGCCGGACGGACGTCTCGCGGCCACCTATGTCCTGCGCCTCCTTGACGTAATGGCCGACGGCGGGCGCGTACCAAAGCGTATGCTGGCGCGTTCTTGCCCTCGGCGAGCGCGCTGTGGGCATGCAGACGATGCGCAAGGTCGCGAAGGTACCGGCCGGGACGGTGACCTCGTCCTTGCCACTCACGCGGCAGTGCTGGGCGCGGTCGTACTTTCGGTTCTCGCCGGTGTCCTTGCGCGTCGAGCGCACGCGCTCGGCGAAGCTCACGCCTTTGCCGACCTCGAGCGGCCAGAGCGCCTGCGGGTCGGCCGTGATCTCGGCCTCTCCCCGGGCGCGGCGGAAGTCCCACTCGAGGTTTGGCAAGGCCACGTTGCGGTAGCGCACGAAGGTGCTGCCGGTGTGGCGCCGCCAGGTCACCTTCTCGCCGTCCACCGCCACGACCTGCTCGGCCGAGCCGTCGTCGAAGACGAAGCGGTCACCCACCTTGTAGATCGGCAGGGGCGCAGCCCGCGGGTTTTCCCTGCGGATGAGTTCCGCGACCTCGCCGAAGGTCTGCGGCGGCGGCTCCGGCGCGCCGCAGCCGACGAGGAGGAGCAGAAGGAGGGACCCGGCCGCCGTGAGCCAGCGTGGCGACGGCCGGGTGCCTCGGAAACCGGAAGGCTCAGTCAGCCACCTCGCCTTCGCCGTCGTCGTCCGAATCGACGTCGTCGGACTCCC
>CAZXYL010000658.1:0-2972 GCA_964644915.1 uncultured Geminicoccaceae bacterium | reverse complement strand
CGAGGAGCACCATGCGCTGGCGCAGCGGCTCGTGCCACTCCTCGGGGACGAGTTCATAGGAACCGAGCCGCGAGACCTCGGGCGAGAGCGCCAGCGAATAGGCGATGATCCCGCCTTGAGTGGACCCCGAGAGCGCGAACTGCGCCGCCTGGGAGACGTTCTCGCCCAGCACCAGCCGAGGCTGGATCAGGTCCCACAAGGCCGCATGCCGGAGCGCCTCTTCGGCGCGCAGCCCGTAAGGCGCATGCTCCGGGTTGGCGATCGCGAACTTCTGCACGCGGCCGTCCTCGAGCGCGGCGCCGAGATCCGCGAGCGAGCCGTCGGGCTCGAGCGGCGAGCCGTGCGGCACGATGATGACGATCCGGCCGATCGCGTAGAGATCACCCTCGCCCTGCGTATGGCCGTCGCGGGCCAAGTCCAGGACGTACTGCTCGTCGGCGGACAGATACAGCTCGAACGGCGCCTGCTCGCGGATCTGGCGGGCGAAGTTGCCGGACGAGCCGAAGGTGAGGCGCACGCTCGCGCCGGTATCGGCCTCGAACTGCTCCGCGATCTCGGTCAGCGCGAACCGGAGGTCGGCGGCGGCCGCGATCACCGGCGCCTCACTCGCCCCGGCCCGGAACGCCATCACCGCTGCGAACAGCGCCACGCCGCAGGCGGTCAGGACCTTCATCGAACCCTCCCGGTCAGGCGTTATATTTCATCGTATATAGCGTTTCGCAGCCTCGAGGAAGGCCCCAAGTGCCGCCGCTACAGCGTCTTCTGGTGCAGGCCGCCGTCGACGTAGATGACCTGCCCGACGGTGAACGGCAGGGCGCCGGTGGCGAGGGTCGCGACCGTGCGGCCGACGTCGTCGGGCTCGCCCCAGCGCGCGATCGGGGTGAGGCCCGCTTCGATGCGGCGCTGGTAGTCTTCGGCCACGGGCGCGGTCATGGGCGTGCGGATCACGCCGGGCCGTACCTCGAAGACGTTGATGCCGTGCGGGGCGAGGCGGAGCGCGAACAGCCGGGTCAGCATCGAGGCGCCGGCCTTCGAGATGCAGTACTCGCCGCGGTTGATCGAGGGCATCTCGGCGTTGACCGAGGTGATCGTGATGATCGAGCGCGCCGGCGCGCTCGCGGGCGGCTCGATCTCGAGCATGCGCCTTGCGATCTTCTGGGTCAGGAAGAACGGCCCGCGCAGGTTCACGGACAGGCAGCGGTCGTAGCTCTCGGCCGAGACGTCGAGGAGATCGCCGCGGGCCAGCGCCGAGACGCCGGCGTTGTTGACCAGGCAATCGAGCCGGCCGAAGGCGTCCCAGACCTGGCGCACAAACGCGTCCTGATGGCGCAGATTCGCGACGTCGGCTGCCGCGAAAACGCTGCGTCCGCCCCGCTCGGCGATGCCCGAAAGCGTCACTTCGGCATCCTCGGTGCGCTCGAGGTCGTTCACGACGAGATCGAAGCCGGCCGCGGCCAGATGCCAGGCGATGGCGCGGCCGATGCCCCGCGCGCCGCCCGTGACGAGCGCTGCAGGTCGGGTGGTGGTCTCGGTCATGTCTGCAGCAGGTGCCGTGCGATCAGGTTGCGCTGGATCTGGTTGGTGCCCTCGTAGATCTGGGTGATCTTGGCGTCGCGATAGAGCCGCTCGACCTCGAAGCCGCGGATGTAGCCGCTGCCGCCGAAGATCTGCACGGCATTCGAGCTATGGCGCACGGCGGCATCGCTCGCGAAGCACTTGGCCATCGACGCCTGCATGGTCGCGCGCTCCCCGCGATCGAGCGCCAGCGCCGCATTGTGGGTCAAGAGGCGCGCCGCCTCGATCTCGGTCGCCATGTCCGCGAGCAGCCACTGGACGCCCTGGAACTCCGCGATCGGCTGCCCGAACTGGCGGCGCGCCCGCGCGTGCCCGAGCGCCGCGTCCAGCGCCGCCTGCGCGATGCCCACGGCCAGTGCAGCGATCCCCACCCGGCCCTTGTCGAGCACGCTCATCATCATGTGAAATCCGCGGTTTTCCGGCCCCAGCAGGGCGTCCCGGCCGAGGACCACGCGATCGAAGCCGAGCACACCCACCGGCGAGGCGCGCTGGCCCATCTTGTCCTCCTTGGGCCCGACCTCGACGCCCGTAAGCTCCCGATCGACCAGGAAGACGCTCATGCCGCGCCGGCCCTGCGCCGGGTCGGTGCGCGCGAGCACCACGGCGAAATCGCAGACCGGCGCATTGTGGATCCAGAGCTTGGATCCCGTGAGCCGCCAGCCGTCGCCGGCGGGCTCCGCGGTGGTCCGGATCGCGGCGACGTCCGAGCCCGCCTCGGCCTCGGTGATCGCGTAGGCGCAGCGCCGCTCGGCCCGGAGCAGGGGCGCCAGCCAGCGCGCCTTCTGCTCTTCTGTGCCGTACTGTGAAAGCAGCGTGCCCACCAGCTCGACCAGGCCGCACTGATCGGCGACCGACGCATAGCCGCGCGCAAGCTCCTCCATGACCAGCGCGTAGGCCAGAGCATCCGCGCCGGCGCCGCCGTCCGCCTCGGGCAGGGTGATGCCGAACAGGCCGAGTCCGGCCATACGCTCGTAGGTCTCGGCCGGAAAGCGCGCCGTCCGGTCGAGCTCGGCGGCCGCCGGGCGGATCACCTCGTCGGCGAACCGCCGCGCCTGCGCGCGAATGCCGGCGTGCTCTTCGGACAGCTGCATGGGTGCGACCGGGCCTCCTCGCCACGTCGTAGTCTAAGCCGTCTGCTGGGGCAGAAAACAGACCCGCTGCGTGCCTTCGCCGAAGTGGGCGAAGGACAGGAGCCGGGATGCGCCGGGCCAGCGGTACTCGACCTCGCCGCGCCCAGGGCGGTAGATCGCAGTATAGAGGGTGCCGAAACCGCGCTCGTAGGCGGTCGCGTGGAGCGGCGGCCGCAGGAACGCGTCGGCCAGCTTCCGGGCGGTCAGGCCCGGTTTGGCGAGCAGGCGCGCGAGGTGCCGCTCGCGCTCGGCGCTGCCCGTGGCGCG
>CAZXYL010000657.1:0-5816 GCA_964644915.1 uncultured Geminicoccaceae bacterium | reverse complement strand
TCAGGGCGCACGGCATGGTGTCGGTCACCAACCTGGTGGTCCGGCGCCGCTTCGGCGATGGCCCGGTGATCGCGCTGAACGCCCATGGCGACGTCGTGCCGCCGGGCGAGGGCTGGACCAAGGCCCCTTACGGCGCCGCGATCGAGGACGGCTGGATGTACGGTCGCGGCGTCGCGGTCTCCAAGTCCGACTTCGCCACCTACACCTTCGCGCTGCTGGCGCTGGAGCGCGCCGGCGCCGGCCTCGGGGGGACGGTCGAGCTGCATTTCACCTACGACGAGGAGGCCGGTGGGGTGATCGGGCCGGCCTGGCTGCTCGAGCAGAAGATCTCACGGCCGGACTACGCGATCAGCGCCGGCTTCTCCTATGGTGTGGTCACCGCGCACAACGGCTGCCTGCACCTCGAGGTGGAGCTGCGGGGCAGATCGGCCCATGCGGCCCTGCCCAAGACCGGGATTGACGCGCTGGAGGCGGCGACCGGCGTCCTGCAAGCGATCTATCAGCACCGGAGCGGCTACGACGCGATCCGCTCCAGCGTCCCCGGGATCGACTCGCCCTCGGTCGTCGTCGGCCTGATCGCGGGCGGCATCAACACCAACGTCGTACCCGATCGCGTGGTCTTCCGCCTCGACCGTCGCATCATCCCCGAGGAGATGCCCGAGCAGGTCGAGGCGCAGCTGCGCGAGGTGATCGAGCGAGCGGCCGCGCACTATTCGGGCGTGCGCTGCTCGATCCGGCGCATCCTGCTCGCCCGGCCGCTCGTCCCGGTCGACGGCAGCGACACGCTCGCCAGCCTGCTCTGCCGCCACGCCACGCAGGTGCTGGGCGAAGAGGTGCGGCCACATGGCGTGCCGCTCTATACGGACGCACGCCACTACGCGGCCGCCGGGATTCCGACCGTGCTCTACGGCGCTGGCCCGCGCACCATCGAGGAGGCGAACGCGCATCGCGCCGACGAGCGGCTGCCGCTGGACGTGCTGCCGAAGGCGACCAAGGTGGTGGCTCTGGCGGTTCAGGACCTCCTGCGGCCGCGCTGATCCGCCGAGGCTGAACCCGCTCGGCTCAGTGCTTGGCGGTCTCGCCGCTCGCCTCGCGCGCGAGGAACTGCTCGGTGAGCTTCGGCAGATGCTGCGCCAGCCAGTCGGCCATCTCCTGCTCCTCGCGCAGAATGTCCTCGCAGACCCGCGCTATCTCGGGCTCACCGGCCAATTCCGCGGTGCGGATCAGGATCCGGTAGCAGGCGATCTCGAAGTGCTCGAAGGTGTAGCTCGCGATGCTGCCCTTCATCACCTCATCGGAGACGAACAGCCCGCTCAGGCCCTGGAACTGGCCCATCAGCTTGCCCATCCCGGTCTTGATGCTCGACGTGCTCTCGCCGAGCCGCTCGAGGCAGCCTTCGATGCGCTCTGCCTGACGACGCGACTGCTCCATGTGCGTGCGCGCCTTCTCGCGCAGATCCGGGTAATGCTCGAGCCGCTTGGCCTGACTGTCCAGGATGTTGATGGCCTGGTTCTCCATCGCGTGCGCGTCGCGCAGCCAGGCGATCAAGGACTGACGGTACTCGGTCATGACAACGCCCTCGCTCCTCGTGTGATCTCGATCCCGTGCCGCCCGAGGCCGCCCGCTCGCGTGGGCGATCGCTGCGTGTGCGGGTCCCTCCGGCGCTGCCCGATCTCGGCGCGCCGCCCGTCAACGTCCGAGATGAAGCCGGGTTCCGCAGCCAGAGGCGGTGCCTGCATCGCGTCATGGTCAGAGACGCCGCGCTCTGGACGATACGGTTGACAGAGGCTCGGATCGGGTCTCAGCCTTTTCGACCAGCACGCTCGGGCCGACGACGACAAGGCGGGGACCACGAGAGCATGACCCAGGTAGCGCAGACTGCCCCTGCAGCCCGGCCCAGCCGCGCGGGCCTCTGGCTCTGGCGGCGGCGGTACGCCGTCTCGAGCTTCGTGGCGGTCTTCCTCGTCTGGGAGATAGGGGTGCGGGCGCTCGAGGTCGCGCCCTATCTCCTGCCGCCGCCGTCGACGGTCCTGACCGAGCTGGCGACGCGCTGGCCGCGGGTGCTGGACGGCGCGCTGATCACGACCCAGGAGATCCTTGCGGGCTACCTGCTCGCGGTGGTGGTCAGCATCCCGTTGGCGCTGGTGATCGCCTATTCGCGGACGGTCGAGGCGAGCCTCTACCCGTTGATCGTGTTCCTGCAGATCGTGCCCAAGATCGCGATCGCGCCGCTCTTCATCATCTGGTTCGGCTTCGGCTTCACGCCGAAGCTCCTGCTCGTCTTTCTCCTGTCCTTCTTTCCGATCGTGGTCAGCAGCATCGCCGGCTTCAAATCGGTCGACCCGGACGTCATGGATCTCGCCCGTTCGACCGGCGCCGGCCAATGGCTGATGTTCCGCAAGATCCGCCTGCCGCAGGCGCTGCCGAGCATCTTCACCGGGCTCAAGGTGGGCGCGGCGCTCGCCGCGACCGCGGCGGTGGTCGCCGAGTTCGTTGCCTCGAACCGGGGTCTCGGCTACCTGCTGCTGGAGTACAACGGCAATCTGGACACGGCGATGGTGTTCGCCGTGATCCTGGTGCTGAGCGCGATCGGCCTGCTCGTGTATTATGCGGTCGAGCTGCTCGAGAAGCTCGCCATTCCCTGGCACGTGTCGCAGCGTCGGCCGGGGGAGGATGTGAGCCTCGGGTAGGCGCGAAAATCAAAGGCAGGGAAAACCGGAGGCTTACCGATGAAGACGTTCTCGACATCCGCGGCGGTTCTCTTGGGTGCTGCGCTCGCGGTGAGCGCGCCGCAGGGCGCGCGCGCCGCAGATGATGTGAGCCTGATCCTGAACTGGTACCTCGGCGGGCTGCACACGCCCTTCTATCTCGGCAAGGAGCGCGGCTACTACGACGAGGAGGGCATCAATCTCGCCATCCAGGAAGGGCGCGGCTCGGCCGTGGCGGCGCAGGTGGTCGCCGCCGGGGACGTGGACTTCGGCATGTCGGACGCCGGCAGCCTGATGCTGGCCGCATCCAAGGGCCTGCCGATCAAGTCCGTGATGTCGCTGCTCAACACCTCGGGCTTCGGCGTGATCTCGCTCGCCCAGACCGGGATCGAGGGGCCGAAGGACCTCGAAGGCAAGACGCTCGCCGTCTCGCCCGGCGACGCTTTGACCCAGCTGTTCCCCGCCGTGGTCGCGGCGAACGAGCTGGACGAGAGCCAGATCGAGCTCGTGTTCATGGACCCGCCGGCAAAACCCGTCGCGGTCATGGAGGGCCGGGCGGACGCGCTGCTCGGCGGCATCGACGATCAGTACTTCCTGATCGAGGCGCAGGGCCACGAGCCGGCCGCGCTCCGCTTCGCCGACCTCGGCGTCAACACGGTCGGCATCACCGTGCACACGCACGAGGACAACCTCGAGCAGCGCCCCGACCTGGTCGAGCGTTTCGTGCGGGCCTCCGTCCGCTCGTGGCAGGCGGCGCTCGAGGATCCCGAGGCGGCGATCGATGCGGCGCTCGAGGTCAAGCCGGACCTCGATCGCGAATCGACCCTGAAGCAGCTTCAGGTCGACCTCGACCTCCTGTTCTCGCCGAACACCGAGGGCAAGGGGATCGGCTTCGGCGCGCCCGAGGATTGGGAGCACACGAAGGAGCTGTTGACGCAGTACCGCGATCTCGAGACCGAGCGCGAGGCGACCTCGTTCTATACCAACGAGTTCCTGCCGCAGTGAGAGCGCAGGCCCGGCCGCTCGGCGCGCCCGTGGCGGAGACGCCAGCCGGCGCGGGCGCCGCCCGGCCGATCAGCATCACGATCGAAGGGCTCGCCAAGGTCTTTCGGCGCGGCGAGCTCGAGACCCGTGCGCTCGACGGCATCGACCTCACCGTCGGCACCGGTGAGTTCCTCGCCATCGTCGGCCCGTCCGGCTGCGGCAAGAGCACGCTGCTGCGGCTGATCGCCGGCCTCATCCCGCCGAGCGCCGGCCGTGTCCTGATCGAGGGCGAGCCGGTCGACGGCCCGCACACGCAGCTCGGGATCGTCTTCCAGAAGCCCGTCCTGCTCGAATGGCGCACCGTGCTCGGCAACGTCCTGCTGCAGGCGGAGATGCGCCGGCTGGACAGCCGCGCGACCGTGCCGCGGGCGCAGCGTCTGCTCGCCGCCGTCGGGCTCGCCGAGTTCGCGGACCGCTACCCGCACGAGCTCTCGGGCGGCATGCAGCAGCGGGCGGCGATCGCCCGGGCGCTGATCCACGACCCGCCGCTCCTGCTCATGGACGAGCCCTTCGGGGCGCTCGATGCGCTCACCCGCGAGCAGATGCGGATCGATCTCGAGGAGCTCTGGCTCACGACCCGAAAGACTGTCGTGTTCATCACCCACAGCATCGACGAGGCGGTGCTGCTCGCCGACCGCGTGGTGGTCATGTCGCCACGCCCGGGATGCATCGAGCGGATCATCGACGTCGACCTGCCGCGGCCGCGCGGGCTCGAGGCGCGCGGCGAGCGCGCGTTCGACGAGGCCGTCGCCGCCATCACCGACATCTTCCTCGCCCGGGGCGTGCTGCACAGCCGCTCCCGAGGTCTGAAAGTGCTCCACACCGAGGAGACCTGAGCATGGCGCACCAACCGCTTTCCGGCATCGTCGCGGCCCCCCTGCTGCCGATGCGTCCCGACCACGCGATCGACTGGGACTCGCTGCGCTCCTACATCGCCTGGATCGCGCGGCAGCGCCCGACCGCGATCGCCATGAACATGGATGCGAGCGAGGGGCCGTCGCTTTGCCGCGACGAGCAGCTCGAGGTGGTCCGGGTGTGCCGCGAGGCGATCGAGGGTGTGTGTCCCCTCTTCTCCGGCCTGATCGCGGGCTACACCGCGGATGCGATCGCCTGGGGCAACGAGCTGAAGCGGGCGGGTGCCGAGGGGCTCGCGGTCTTTCCGCCGTTCCCGGTCTTCCTCGGCAACCCAGTACCGGCGGAGATGGTCTACGGCTATCACAAGGCGATCGCGGACGGCGTGGGCCTGCCGCTCGTGGCGTTTCAGTTCCCCAAGGCCTTCGGTCCGGATTACCCGCCCGAGACGCTCGCACGGCTGGCCGAGATCCCCGAGATCGTGGGCCTGAAGGAGGCCTCGTTCGATACGCCGAAGACGATCGAGACGATCGAGGCGGCAAGCGCGCTGCCGCGCAAGATCGGCATCCTCACCGGGAGCGACACCTTCATCATGGAGGCGATGGTGATGGGCTGCGATGGCGCGTTGATCGGCTTTGCCGGCACCGCCACCGGCCAGCTGATCGAGATGCATCGCGCCGTGGTCGCCGAGGATTATCGTCGCGCCAAGGCGATCTGGGCCCGGCTCGGGCCGCTCGCCCGCTTCTGCTGGCGCCCGCCGCTGCGCGATTACCGGCCGCGCATGAAAGAGGTGCTCCTCATGCAGGGGCTGATCCGCCACGCCACGGTGCGCCCGCCGCAGCTCGGCATCGACGAGGCGGAGCGCCGGGAGCTCCACCGCTTGGCGGAGCACGCCGGCCTGCTCGGGCCAGACGAGCTGCGCGCGGCGGGCGATTAGGGCGCCCCGGCCAGATCGGCTGCCGCATGATTGACAGACGTCGGGACCGGCCCGTAGCCTGCCTGCAACAACCCACAGGAGGCTTGGCGATGATGAACAGATGGCTCGGCTCGGCCGCGGGCCTGGCGCTGGTATTCGGCATGGGCGGGACCGCCGGCGCCGAGACGGTGACGCTCTGGAGCCACTGGGCGGACCACGAGAGCAAGGTCGCGTTCGTCGAGGAGGCGGCGCAGCAGTTCGAGGAGAGCCACCCCGGCGTCGACGTCGAGATCACC
>CAZXYL010000656.1:0-1815 GCA_964644915.1 uncultured Geminicoccaceae bacterium | reverse complement strand
ATGTTGGAGAGCTTGATCTCCTCGTGCGGCTCGGCAGGCGGGCCGAAGGGTGCGGCGGGCGGCGGCGCCTCGACCGGCCGCGGCGCCTCGGGTGCCCGCGCCTCCGGGGCCGCGGGCTTCGCCTCCTCCGGCACGCCCTCGCTGAGCGCGCGCTCGATGTCGCGCTTGACGATCCGGCCATGCGGGCCCGAGCCCTCGAGCATCGAGAGGTCGAGCCCGGACTGCTCGGCCATGCGCCGGGCGAGCGGGCTCGCGAAGACCCGCCCCTCCGGCCGCGCGGCGCCGTTGCCCTTCTGCGGGGCAGGCGCGACCCCCTCGGAGACCGGCCCGCCGCTGGGCTCACCGGGCCTGGCCCTCTCCGGTGCCGGCGCCTCGGCCTTCTTCTCGGGCTTCGCGACCTCGGGCTCCGCTTCGGCCTGTCCCTGTCGTTCTGGCGCGCCGCCGTCGCCTGCCTGATAGCCCTCGAGCGCGGACTCGTCCTCACCTTCTTCCAGGATAATCCCGATCGGCTGGTTGACCGGCACGCCCTCGGTGCCCTCGGGCACGAGAATCTTGCCGAGCTTACCCTCGTCGACCGCCTCGAACTCCATGGTTGCCTTGTCGGTCTCGATCTCGGCGATCACGTCGCCCGCTGCGATCTCGTCGCCCTCCTTCTTCAGCCAGCGCGCGAGGTTGCCTTCGCTCATGGTCGGCGACAGCGCCGGCATGCGGATCTCGATCGGCATGACGCCTCCCGGGGTTCCTATCGGTTCACGAGCGGTAGCAGACGGCCTTCGCCGCCTCGACCACGTCCGGCGTCTGGGGCAGCGTCATCCGCTCGAGGTTCGCCGCATAGGGCATCGGTACGTCCTTGCCGGTCACCCGGACCACCGGCGCATCGAGATAATCGAAGCAGTGCTCCATCATCGCCACCGCCATCTCCGAGCCCATGCCGAACATCGGCCAGCCCTCCTCGACCGAGACCAGGCGATTGGTCTTCTTGACCGATTCCGCCACGGTCCTGACGTCCAAAGGCCGGATCGAGCGCAGGTCGATCACTTCCGCCTCGATGCCCTCCTCGGCCAAAGCTTCGGCCGCGTTCAGCGCCCTCTCGACCATCAGCGCGAAGGCGACGATGGTGACGTCCTTGCCCTGGCGCAGAACCTTGGCCTTGCCGATCGGCAGGACGAAATCGTCGATCTCCGGCACCTCGAAGCTGTGGCCGTACAGGACCTCGTTCTCGAGGAACACGACCGGGTTGGGGTCACGGATCGCGGCTTTGAGCAGGCCCTTGGCATCGGCGGCCGAGTAGGGGGCGACCACCTTGAGCCCGGGGACGTGCGCGTACCAGGTGCTGTACTCCTGACTGTGTTGGGCGGCGACCCGGGCGGCCGCGCCATTGGGGCCGCGGAAGACGATCTGGCAGCCGAGCTCGCCGCCCGCCATGTAGAGCGTCTTCGCCGCCGAGTTCACGATGTGGTCGATCGCCTGCATGGCGAAGTTCCAGGTCATGAACTCGACGATCGGCTTGAGGCCCGCGAAGCCGGCGCCCACACCCACGCCGGCGAAACCGTACTCCGAGATCGGGGTGTCGATCACGCGCTTGGCGCCGAACTCGTCGAGCAGGCCCTGGCTCACCTTGTACGCGCCTTGGTATTCCGCGACCTCCTCGCCCATGAGGAAGACGTCGGGATCGCGCCGCATCTCCTCGGCCATGGCATCCCTGAGCGCCTCGCGCACGGTCTGCTTGACCATGGTGGTGCCGGCCGGGATCTCGGGGTCCTCGCCCGGCTCCGGCAGGAGATCGAGCCGCGGCGCCGACGCGATCGCCGCGGC
>CAZXYL010000655.1:0-4630 GCA_964644915.1 uncultured Geminicoccaceae bacterium | reverse complement strand
ATCCAGACCGATCTGCACCGGTCCGAGGCAGCCGCCAAGCTCGCCGAGAAGATCCTGGAGCTCCTCTCGGAGCCCTTCTCGCTCGACGGCCAGGAGGTCCACATCAGCGCCAGCATCGGCATCACGATCTGCCCGCTCGATCACGTCGAGCCGCATCAGATCGTGAAGAACGCCGACATGGCGATGTACCGGGCCAAGAATACCGGCCGCGCCACCTACCAGTTCTACAAAGAGGACATGAACCTGGCGTTCCAGGCCCGCAAGGCTCTGGAACGGGATCTGCGCAAGGCGCTCGCCAACGGCGAGCTGGACCTCTGGTACCAGCCGCAGATCGATGCCCGCCGGGAGGTGATCATCGGCGCCGAGGCCCTGCTCCGCTGGTCGCATCCGGAACGGGGGCTGATCTCACCTTCGGAGTTCGTGCCGATCGCCGAGGAATGCGGGCTGGTCGTGCCGCTCGGCGAGTGGGTCCTGCAGGCAGCGTGCCGGCAGAACAAGCTCTGGCAGGAGCAGGGGCTGCCTCCGGTGCGGGTGGCGGTCAACCTCTCGGCGGTGCAGTTCCTCTACCGGGACCTGGTCGCGAGCGCGGTGCGCGCACTCGAGACCAGCGGCCTCGACCCCGCCTACCTCGAGCTTGAGATCACGGAAGGCATCCTGATGCGGGAGACGGAGGTCACGATCAACACGCTGGAGCGCTTGGCCGAGCTCGGCATGCAGATCGCGGTCGACGATTTCGGCACCGGCTATTCGAGCATGGCCTATCTGAAGCGCTTCCCGGTCAACAAGATCAAGATCGACCGGGCGTTCATCACCGATGTCACCACCGATCGCGGCGACGCGGCGATCGTCACGGCGGTGATCGGCCTTGCGCACGGCCTCGGCCTCACGGTCGCCGCCGAAGGCGTGGAGACGTTCGAGCAGGCCGCTTACCTGCGGGCGCGCAGCTGCGACGAGCTGCAAGGCTTTTATTTCGGCCGGCCGATGCCGGCCGGCCTGTTCCAGCAGCGCCTGAGCGGCATCGGCGCCTTGCGCAGCCTGCCCGAGCAGAAGCTGGCCGCCCTCTCGCTCGCCGGCTCCGGCTGAGGGCACCCGGAAGACCAGGGGCAAAGGTGTGCGGCCGCGATAACTGCTCCGCGTGTCGGCCCCGCTCGGTGAGGGACAGCAGCACGAATTCGCAGATCGCCAGGCAGCGTGCCCCGCCGCGACAACGGCTATCTCGATCAGAGCGGCGCGCGAGCCCGAACCCGGGACTAACCCAGGTTAGTGCCGGCCGGCGCTCCATCGGTTAAGCGGGACGGGCGAAGGGACCGGCCGCTCGCAGCGGCCGCTCGCCCGCATCCATTGTCCGGTGGGGGACGTCACGCCATGGCCATGCGCTCGCCTCCGTCCGGCCTTCTGCCGTCCGGCGAGCATTCTGGCGAGCTGATCGGACGTCTGACGGATGGACTGGTTGCGCTCGAACTGCTGGCGATGCCCGGCGAGGCCGACCGCGCGCCGCCTCGGTCCGTCGCCATGCCCGTCCGACCCGAGGAGTTGAAGCGGCTGCTCGCGGCGATCGTCGAAGAGCGCAGAGCCCTCACGGCCCAGGTTCAGCGGCTCGAAGCGGAGCTCCGCAGGAACTCGGCGGAGGTCGTCGAGCTGCGGAGGGAACTGCGCGGCGCGGTCCGCGACGCCCTCACCGATCCGCTGACCGGACTGGCCAACCGCCGGGCATTCGATCTGGAGCTGGAGGCGGTCAGCGCGCGCGAGAGCAGATCGTCGTCCGCTCACCTCCTGATGGCCGACATCGATCACTTCAAGCGAGTCAACGATGCTTACGGGCACGACATCGGCGACCAGATCCTGCGCATCGTGGCCGCCCTCCTCCTCGCCAATATCAGGCGCGACGGCTTGGTCGCGCGGGTGGGCGGGGAGGAGTTCGGGCTCCTGTTGCCGGGGACGAGCCCGCAGCACGCGGCCCGTATCGCCGGCCGCCTGTGCGAGCTGCTGGCGTCGCGTCCGCTTGTCTTGAGCAGCCGCCCGGAGGTGGTCGAGCGGATCACGATTTCGATCGGAGTGGCCGGTCGGCAGCCGGGCGAAAGCAGCGCCAGATGGTACGCACGCGCAGACGCGGCGCTCTACCAGGCGAAACGCAACGGCCGCAACCGGGTCGCGGTTCACGCCCGGCACCAGATCGCCTCCGAAGTGCGCGACGTGTCCGCCAGAGAGTGCGAAGCGGTAACAGCGGACTGATCGAGGTGTGTGCCGCCCGGCGATCGGTCCTCTACGGGTGATCGAGTGAGGCTCGCTGGCTCGCTCCCCTCGGCGAGGTGCTCCGCGCGCATCCGAAGCTGCGCAGCTGGGGCTGAGCTTTCTCAGCTCGCGGCGAGCTCATCGTCCTGGCCGGGCAACAGCCAGCCCAGGTGCTTGCCGCCATCGAGCGCGATCATCTGCCCGGTCATGGCCGGCGCTTCAAGGATGAACCGCACCGCCCGGCAGATCTCCTCGGGCGTGGTGCCGCGCTGCAGGGGCATGGTGGCGCACTGCCGGCCGAAGCTCTCCGCGCTCTGGTGGACGCTCGCAAGCGTCGGGCCGGGTCCGATCGCGTTGACGCGGATCGCGGGTGCCAGCGCCAGCGCGAGCGTGCGGGTGAGCGCCCAAAGGGCGGCCTTGCTCAGGGTGTAGGAGACGAAGTGCGGGGTGAGGTTCCACACCCGCTCGTCGACGATGTTGATCACGTTGCCCTCGGCCCCGCTCTCCAGCTGCCGGGCGAAGTGCTGGATCAGCACGAAGGGAGCACGCAGGTTGCTCTCCATGTGCAGATCCCAGGACGCGCGCGTGGCATCGAGCGCGCCGTCCCGTTCGAAGCTCGACGCGTTGTTGACCAGGCAGCCGAGCGGCCCGAGCGCTTCCGCGGCCCGCGGGACGAGCGGCTCGACCTCCTCCTCGCGCGCCAGATCGGCCCGGAGCGCAACCGCACGGCCGCCCCGAGCGCGGATCCGCGCGACGGCGTCCTGGGCTTCGGCTGCCGAATTGCGGTAGTGGATCGCCACGGCCCAGCCGCGGCTCGCGAGGTCGAGCGCGATCGCCCGGCCGACGCGCCGCGCCGCGCCGGTCACCAGAGCGGCGGACGGGGCTTGTGGTCTCATCCTCCTCTCCCGCGCGGGTCGCCTCGAAGGCTACTCCGGGCGGGGCGGGACCGCCACCCTGTCCGCCGGGATCAGACGTGCGCGCAGGTGGTCTCGCCGATCCGCGCCGGATCGGCGCTCACCGGCGCCGACTGGCCGACCAGCTGGAAGAACGCGCGCCCGAGGCCTGTATCAGCGGTGAGGCAGCCCAGCTGCCGGCTGGTCACGAACCGGGCGCCGACCTTGGAAACCCCGCGCGCGGTCATGCACTGGTGCTCGGCCTCGACCACCACCGCCACTCCCTCGGGATCCAGGGCCTCGGCCATCGCCTGGGCGATCTGGTCGGTCATCCGCTCCTGGATCTGCAGACGACGGGTCACCGCGTCCACGGCCGCGGCGATCGCGCCGATGCCGACGGCGTGGCGGCGCGGGACGTACGCCACTTGCGCATGGCCGATGATCTGCAAAAAGTGCCGCTCGCAGAACGAGATGAAGCGGATCGCTTTCAGCGTCACCAGCTGACCGCCGGCTTCCTCCGGCATCAGGCTGCGTCGGAGGACGGCGACCGGATCGGTCCGATAGCCCGTGAACAGGTCATAGAAGGCGGTCGCGACGCGGGCGGGCGTCCCTTGCAGATCGGTGCGCTCGGGGTCGTCGCCGAGCCACGCGATCAGGGTCCGGACCGCGGCTTCCGCCTCGGCCTGGCTCGGTCGGGTGGCGGTCGGCTGGGCGCCGTCCCCGTGGCTGTGGCGAGCGGGGCGGATCTCGGCGGCGGCGGTAGCGGGGGGGCTCGAGCTCATGGAGACCTCTAAAAGGGTTGTGATTGCCTCAGGGCGAGACGCGCACCCGGCCGGCAGGCGGAACATCGACTGCAGCATCCAGATGGTGCCCGCTGCGCACCGCTTTGGTGCGCAGGTAGGCCTGGTTGTGGGGATTGCCGGGAAAGGCGAGCGGCACCCGTTCCACGATCGTGATGCCGCACAGCGCCAGAGCCGCAAGCTTGTCCGGGTTGTTGGTCATCAGTCGGATCGTCGTGAAGCCGAGCTGCCGCAACATCTCGGCCGCCGGCCGGTAGACGCGCTCGTCGGCGGCGAAGCCGAGCAGGCGGTTGGCGTCGATGGTATCGAACCCCCGGTCCTGCAGGGCGTAGGCGCGCAGCTTGTTGACCAGGCCGATCCCGCGCCCCTCCTGGGCGAGGTAGAGAAGGACGCCGCTGCCCGCCGCGGCCATGACCTCGATCGCGCCCCGCAGCTGATCACCGCAATCGCAGCGCAGGCTGCCGAGAAGATCGCCCGTGAAGCATTCCGAGTGCAGGCGGGTCAGCACCGGCTGGTCGGGCTGTGGGTGGCCGATGACGATCGCCACGTGCTCGGTGCCGCCGGCGCCCGAACGGAAGGCCACGAGCTGCGCGTCCTCGGCATTGCGCAGCGGCACCCGCGCCCGGCCGACCGGGCGCAGGCTGGTGCCGGCACGCTCCTCGTAGGCGAGGACGTCCTCGACCGCGACCAGCGGCAGGCCGCGGG
>CAZXYL010000654.1:0-2297 GCA_964644915.1 uncultured Geminicoccaceae bacterium | reverse complement strand
TGATCACGGAGGATTTCCAGGACGGCCGCGTTATCGGCGGTGTGACCTTCGTCGACCCGTTCAATGCGGCCAATGACCGACTGCTCGAGCGCGCACTGCCGCCCGTGTCCTGACGGACGCGACGGGCATCGCCCCGCGCCGCCCGAGGTGGCGTGAGATGTCCGCGCGCGACTGGCTGCGGCTGCCGTGGGATGCCGCATGGCGGCTGGTGATGAAGGACGAGGGCCTGGAGCTTTCGGGCTACATCGCGTTCACGGCCTTCCTGGCCCTGTTCCCGTTCCTGATCTTCCTGGCCGCGCTCGCAGGCTTCCTGGGCGACCAGGAGACCGCGAGCGCGTTCATCGACGCCATGTTCCGCTTCATGCCGGACGATGTCGCCGAGACGCTGGCCCCTGCCGTGCGCGACGTCATCGGGTCCCGCCAGGGCGGCCTGCTCACGCTGGGCATCCTGGCCACGCTCTGGTTCGCATCCAGCGGCATCGAGGCGCTGCGCGCCGCGCTCAATCGCGCCTACGGCGTGAGCGAGGAGCGCCCGATGTGGTGGCTGCGGGTGCAGAGCGTGGCCATGGTGATCGTGAGCGGCTTCATCCTGTTCTTCGTCTCGCTCGCGGTGATCCTGGGTCCGATCGTCTGGGAAGCGGTGCGCCCGGTGTTCGGCCGCACCCTGGACGCCCAGATCGTGTTCACGACCGGGCGCTATCTGATCGCCGTCATCCTGCTCTGGGGCGCGCTGATGCTGCTCCACCGCTGGCTGCCCAACGCGAAGCAGGCTTACCGACGCGTGCTGCCGGGGGTGTGCTTGACCGTGGTCCTGTGGCTCACCGCCGCCACCTTGTTCTCCTGGTACGTCGGCAATCTGGCCGACTACAGCATGGTCTACGGCAGCCTCGGCGGGGTGGCGATCACGCTGATGTTCTTCTACATCACCGCGATCATCTTCATCTACGGCGCCGAGATCAACGCGCTCTGGCGGCGGCGCAGCGGCATCGGCGACGCGCCGCAGGACGTGGGCGGGCCCGGCCCGGAACAAGTCTAGGGGACGGCGCCCGGCGCCGCCGACACCTTCGGGAGGACGCCATGCTGGCCCAGCACTTCCACGCCGTGGCGCACAACAACGCCTGGTCGAACCACCGGCTCCTGCAGGCCTGCGCGCGCCTGAGCGAGGCGGAGTATCGCGCGCGGCGCACCAGCTTCTTCCCGTCCATCGCTCTCACGCTCAACCACATCCTGCTGGTCGACTGGTACTACCTTGATGCCCTGGAAGGCGGCGGGCGCGCGCTCGAAATCTACGCGTTGAGCGACGAGCCGTGTGCCACGCTCGCGGAGCTGGTGCGCGAGCAGAGTGCCGCCGACCGCCGCCTGATCGCGTTCTGCAACGCGCTGGACGAGCCCGGCCTCGGGCGCATCGCGGTGCTCGAGCGCCCGGGCGGCGCGCGTTACCCGGAGCGGGTGCAGGACGTGCTGGCGCATCTGTTCGTGCACCAGATCCACCATCGCGGCCAGGTGCACGCGATGCTCGCCGGCACCGATGTGCCGCCGCCGCAGCTCGACGAGTTCTTCCTGGCGCAGGATGCGCCGCTCCGGGAGGAGGAGTTCGAAGCCCTGGGCTTTGTCGAGCCCGCGCGGACAGCGCCCGCCCGCGGCTGATCGGGCCGCGCCGCCGGCGAGACGACCCGCTGATGCCGCTCCTGCCCGAGAATCCGGCCCGGCTGAATCGGCTCGCCGCGTTCGCCAGCGTGAGCGTGGCCTCGGTACTGATCGCGGCCAAGCTCGTGGCCTGGCTGCTCACCGGCTCGATCGCGGTGCTCTCCTCGCTGGTCGACAGCGCCGTCGACGCGCTGGCCTCGATCGTCACCCTGGTCAGCGTGCGCCAGGCGGCGCTGCCCGCCGACCGCGCCCATCGCTTCGGCCACGGCAAGGCGGAGGCCCTGGGCGCGCTGGCCCAGGCGGCGTTCGTCACCGGCTCGGCGCTGATGATCGGCCTCGAGGCGACCACGCGCCTGTTCAGCCCGCAGCCGGTCGAGCGCAGCCTGCTCGGCATCGCGGTGATGCTGTTCGCGATCCTGCTCACCGCCGCCCTCGTGCTGTTTCAGCGCATGGTGGTCCGGCGCACCGGCTCGATCGCGATCGGCGCCGACCAGCTGCACTACGAGGTCGATCTCTTCATCAATCTCGCGGTGATCGCGGCGCTGCTGCTGACCCGGGCCACCGGCTGGCCGTGGTTCGACCCGATCTTTGCCCTCGGCATCGTCGCCTTCCTGCTGCAAGCCGCCGTGAAGCTAGGCCGCCGGGCGCTC
>CAZXYL010000653.1:0-5734 GCA_964644915.1 uncultured Geminicoccaceae bacterium | reverse complement strand
GGCAGCCGGCGCGCCCGCTCCAGGCCGTCGCGGCCGAACTCGTCGCGTAGCCCATCCTCGAGCCAGCGCTGCGCCTGCACGCCGCGCCTGGACGGGAGCTCGCCGGTCCTGGAGAGAAAGGCCGCGTGCGCAGCGATGTGGTGGATCAGCTCGTCCACCCCCCTGCCCTCTGCGGCACTGGCGACGACGATCGGCACCCGCCACCCTCCCCCAGGGGCGAGCGCCAGGGCCGCCTCCAGATCGTTCCTGGCCCGGATGGCGATGGCACCCAGGTCCGCCTTATTGACCACGGCGACGTCGGGGACCTCGGCGATGCCCGCCTTCATGTACTGAACACTGTCGCCCGAGCCCGGCTGCACGCACAGCACGACCGTATCCGCGACCGCCGAGACGTCGGTCTCCGACTGGCCCACCCCCACGGTCTCCACCACCACGACGTCGAAGACCGCCCGCATGAGCACGGCCGCCGCGTTGGCGAGCGGGGCCAGACCGCCGAGGCGCTCTCGTGCCGCCATCGAGCGCGCGAAGACGCCCTCATCCTCCGGATCGAGCTCCAGCCGCAGGCGATCGCCGAGCAGCGCGCCGCCGCTCCGGCGTGAAGACGGATCGATCGCGATCACGCCGATGGTCCGCCCGCCCCCACGCCACGCCCTGATCAGCGCGGACAGCAGGGTGGATTTGCCGACGCCGGGCGGCCCGGTGAGCCCGACGAGGTGCGCCCGCGGCTCGCGCCAAGCAACATCCAGGAGTTCGAGCGTGGCCTGGCCGTCGGGGCTGCTCTCGATTTCGGCGAGCGCGCGCGCGAGCGCCCGCTTGCCGCCACCGCGCAGCCGGGCAAGGGCCCCCTCGCCTGCCCTCAAGCGGCTGCGGCCTCCGCGGCATCGGGCGCGGTGGCGAGCACGGCCTGCGCAGCGGCCAGACGCGCGATCGGCACCCGGTACGGCGAGCAGGAGACGTAATCGAGGCGCACCCGCTCGCAGAAGGCGATCGTCCTGGGGTCGCCGCCGTGCTCGCCGCAGATGCCGAGCTTGAGATCCGGGCGAGCGTTCCGGCCCCGCTCGCAGGCCATCTCGACCAGAGCCCCCACGCCACCGATGTCGAGCGTGGTGAAGGGATCGGCATCGAAGATGCGCCGCTGCAGGTAGGTGTCCATGAACTTGGCCGAGTCGTCGCGCGAGAGGCCGAGCGCCATCTGGGTGAGGTCGTTGGTGCCGAAGCTGAAGAACTCGGCGTGGCTCGCGATCTGATCCGCCCGGAGCGCTGCGCGCGGCACCTCGATCATGGTCCCGACCTGGTATTCCAGCGGGGTATCGGTCTCGGCCGTGACCTCCTTGGCGACCGCATCGATTTCGGCCTTGAGGAGCACCAGCTCCCGCGCCGTGCCGACCAGCGGCACCATGACCTCCGGCACGACCGTCCGGCCGGAGCGCTGCGCCACCGCCAGCGCCGCCTCGAAGATCGCGCGCGCCTGCATCTCGTAGATCTCGGGGAAGAGGATGCCGAGCCGGCAGCCGCGCAGGCCGAGCATCGGGTTGGCCTCGCGCAGCTCGTTGAGGCGCCGCTGCAGCGCCTTCGGCTCGACCCCCAGGGTCTTCGCGACCGCGGCGATCTCCTCGGGCTCGTGCGGCAGGAACTCGTGCAGCGGCGGGTCGAGGAGACGGATCGTGACCGGCAGGCCGGCCATGATCTCGAACAGCTCGATGAAGTCCTGCCGCTGCATGGGCAGAATCCTGGCCAGCGCCGCGCGCCTGCCGTCGGCGTCGCCGGCGAGGATCATCTCGCGCATGGCGACGATCCGATCGCCCTCGAAGAACATGTGCTCGGTGCGGCACAGCCCGATGCCCTCGGCGCCGAACTTGCGCGCGGTGCGCGCATCGGCGGGCGTCTCGGCGTTGGTGCGCACCTTGAGGCGGCGCCGCTGGTCGGCCCATTCCATCAGCGTCGCAAAATCGCCCGAGAGGCTGGGGTCCACCGTCGGCACGGCGCCCAGCATCACCGCGCCCTCGCTGCCGTCGATCGTGATCACCTCGCCCGCCTCGATCTGGTGGGCGCCCACGATCAGGCGCTGCTGGCGATAGTCGATCTGCAGATTGGTCGCGGCGCAGACGCAGGGCTTGCCCATGCCGCGCGCGACCACGGCGGCGTGGCTGGTCATGCCGCCGCGCGAGGTGAGGATGCCGCGCGCCGCATGCATGCCGTGGATGTCCTCGGGCGAGGTCTCGATCCGCACCAGGATCACCCGCTCGCCGGCGGCGGCCATGCGCTCCGCCTCGTCGGCGCTGAACACCACCTTGCCCGAGCAGGCGCCGGGCGAAGCCGGCAGACCCGTCGTGACCACCTCGCGCGGTGCGTCGGGGTCGAGGCGCGGATGCAGCAGCTGCTCGAGCGAGCCGGGATCGACCCGCGCCACGGCATTCTCGCGCGTGATCAGCCCCTCGTCGGCCATGTCGACGGCGATCTTGAGCGCCGCCTCGGCCGTGCGCTTGCCGCTGCGCGTCTGCAGGATCCAGAGCCGTGCGTCCTGGACCGTGAACTCGATGTCCTGCATGTCGCGGTAGTGGCGCTCGAGCCGGTCGAACACCGAGACCAGCTCGCCATAGGCGTCCGGCATGACCTCCTCCATCGCCGGAAGCTTGGCGCCGGTCGCGGCCTTCATCGCGAGCGTGAGCGGCTGCGGCGTGCGGATGCCGGCGACCACGTCCTCGCCCTGGGCGTTGAGCAGAAACTCGCCGTAGTAGCTCTTCTCGCCCGTCGACGGGTTGCGCGTGAAGGCGACTCCGGTGGCGCTCTTGTCGCCTTGGTTGCCGAACACCATCGCCTGGACGGTCACGGCGGTGCCCATGTCCCCGCCGATGTCGTGCAGGCGCCGGTAGGTGACGGCGCGCGGCGTCATCCAGGAGCTGAACACGGCGCCGATCGCCCCCCAGAGCTGCTGCTCCACGTCCTGGGGGAACGGCGCGCCGTGCTCCTCGAGGACGATGCGCTGGTACGCCTCGACGAGTCCGGCCAGGTCGTCCGCGGCGAGGTCCGTGTCGAGATCGCAGTCCTTGACCCGCTTGAGCGTCTCGAGCTGGTCCTCGAACAGATAGTGGTCGATGCCCAGCACCACGTCGCCGTACATCTGAATGAAGCGGCGGTAGCTGTCCCAAGCGAAGCGGGAATCCTCCGCCTGCTGGGCCAGCCCCAGGACGGTGCGATCGTTCAGGCCCAGGTTGAGCACCGTGTCCATCATCCCGGGCATCGAGACCGGCGCCCCGGAGCGGACCGAGACCAGGAGCGGGTTCTGAGCATCGCCGAAGCCCGCGCCCACGTCCTGCTCGACCAGCGCGAGCGCGGACCGGACCTCGTCCTTCAGCCCGTCGGGATACTGCCGGTCGCGCTCGTAGAACACCCGGCAGACCTCGGTCGTAATGGTGAAGCCGGGCGGCACTCGCAACCCCAGCTGGCTCATCTCGGCGAGGTTGGCGCCCTTGCCGCCCAACAGGTCGCGCATCTTCGCCGTGCCTTCCGCCCGGCCGGCGCCGAAGCCGTACACCCATTTGCTCATCAGGCCACCCGCCGATCTGCCGCCGCCGCGCCCGTATCCTCGATCAGGGAGAAGTCGGCGATCGTGTCCAGGGCCGAACGGATCTGGCTCAACAGGTACAGACGGTTCTCGCGCAGCTCCGGTTCCTTGGCGTTGACCGTGACCCGGTCGAAGAAGGCATCGATCGGCTGGCGCAGGCGGGCCAGCGCCGCCATCGCCTCGGCAAACTCCTCGCGCTCGAGCGCGCCCGCGATGTCGCCGCCCACGGTCATCAGGCGGAAGAACAGCATCTGCTCCTCCTTGGCCTCCATGCGCTGCCCGTCCGGCTGGCCGGCGTAGGAGCGCCGGTCATTCTTCTCCTCGATGCGCACGATGTTGCCGGCGCGGCGATGCGCGGTGAGCAGGTTGGCCCCGTCGTCCGTGGCCAGGAACTCCGAGAGCGCCTGCACCTTGGCGAGCAGGCGGACGAGATCGTCGTCTTGACCGGCGGCG
Source organism: uncultured Geminicoccaceae bacterium (assembly GCA_964644915.1). Classification (GTDB taxonomy): domain Bacteria; phylum Pseudomonadota; class Alphaproteobacteria; order Geminicoccales; family Geminicoccaceae; genus CAZXYL01. Next base: position 1,716 of record CAZXYL010000653.1, on the reverse strand, counting down.
AACACGGCGCTGATCAGATCGTGCCGGACGCCGGCGCTCTTCAGGTGCACCTTCAGGCGATCGGCGATGAAGCCCAGCACGTCTTCGGCCACGGCGCGCGCCTCGAGGTCGGGCAGCTGCGCGCGATAGCCCTCGAGCGCCTGCTCCAGGGCCTGACGCAGCGGCAGGCGAAGCCCGTTCTCCAGAATCAGCCGGATCACGCCCAGCGCGGCGCGGCGCAGCGCGAACGGGTCCTTGGAGCCGGTGGGCTTCTCGCCGATGGCGAAGAAGCCGGCCAGCGTGTCGAGCTTGTCGGCGAGGGCTGTGGTGATGCTGACCGGCGCGCTCGGGCATTGGTCGTTCGGGCCCTGCGGCGCGTAGTGCTCGGCGATCGCCTCTGCCACCTCGACGTGCTCGAGATCGTGCTCGGCGTAGTACCGGCCCATGATGCCCTGGAGCTCCGGGAACTCGCCGACCATGCCGGTGACCAGATCCGCCTTGCAGAGCGCCGCCGCGCGCACGGCGTGCTCGATGCGGGCGCCCGGGACGTGCCGGGCGAGCCAGCCGGCCAGGGCCTCCAGGCGCCGTACCTTCGCGCCGAGCGAGCCGAGCTGGGCGTGGAAGATCACGTCGTCCAGCTCGGGGACCCGGCTGGCGAGCGCCCGCCTGCGGTCCTGATCCCAGAAGAACTGCGCGTCCCAGAGCCGCGCCCTGAGCACGCGCTCGTTGCCGGCGACGATGGCACGCCCGCCGTCCCGGGCCGGCAGATTGGCGACCACGACGAAGCTCGCGGCGAGCCGGCCCTCTGCGTCCTCGAGAGCCATGTACCTTTGATGCCGGCGCATGGAGGTGACCAGCACCTCCTCCGGCAGCGACATGAACCGCTCGTCGATCCGCCCGCTCAGCACCACCGGCCATTCCACCAGGCCCGCCAGCTCCTCGAACAGAATCTCGTCCTCGCGCAGGCGCAGCCCCTCGTCTCGCGCGACCCGCGCCGCCTCGTCCCGGATCTCCCTTTGCCGGCCGGCGGCGTCGAGCTGGACGTAGGCGGTCGCGAGCTTTTGGCGGTAGTCCTCGAAGTCGCGCACCTCGATCGGCCCGGGCGCAAGGAAGCGATGGCCCCGCGTCACGGCGCCGGCCTGCACCGGCCCGAAGGTCAAGGGCACCGTTTCGCCGTCGAGCAGGCACAGGATCGAGTGCAGCGGGCGCACCCAGCGCACCTGATGGCTGCCCCAGCGCATGGACTTGGGCCAGGGAAAGCGCGGCAGCAGCGCGCCGAGCAGCGCGCCCGCGACCTCGGCCGCCGGCTTGCCGTGGCGGCGGTACCGGGCGAGCCAGACCAGATTGCCCTTCTGATCCCTGGTCTCCTCGAGCGTGTACGCGTCGACCCCAAGCGAGGTCTTGAAGCCGTCGAGGGCTGCGGCCGGCGCGCCGACGCGAGGACCGCGCCGCTCGACCTCGACGTCGGGCTGCCTGGCAGGCACGCCCCGGGCATGGAGGGTCAGCCGGCGCGGCGTCGCATAGGTCTGCAGCTCGTCGTAATCGAGCTCGGCCTCCTTCAGCGCCCGCCCGACCAGCTCGCGCAGGTCCGCAGCTGCGCGCGCCTGCATACGCGCCGGGATCTCTTCCGAGAGCAGCTCGAGCAGGAGCTCGGGCATGGGCTCACGCCGCCTTCTCGGTCACGAGATGGCCGCGGGCGCGCAGCCAGGCCTCGCAACAGCCCTTCGCGAGCGCGCG
>CAZXYL010000652.1:0-3666 GCA_964644915.1 uncultured Geminicoccaceae bacterium | reverse complement strand
AGGTCGCCGACCCGCGCCTGGCTCGGCCGGTAGCGGACCACGATGCGGTGGCGCTCGTCCAGCTGGGCGCCCAGCGCCGCCAGGGCGGGCGGGAGCGTCTGCAGCGGCTCCGCCACCGTGATCGAGAGCTGCTTCTCGTCGATGCGGCGGATCAGGCTGGTCTTCTCGTCGCAGGCCACGACCTCGCCCTGGTCGATGATCGCGATGCGGTCGCACATCGATTCCGCCTCCTCGAGGTAGTGCGTGGTCAGGACCACGGTCACGCCCTGCCGGTTGAGCCGCCGCATGTAGTCCCACAGGCTGCGCCGCAGCTCCACGTCCACGCCCGCGGTCGGCTCGTCCAGGATCACCACCGGCGGCTGATGGATCAGCGCCTTGGCCACCAGCAGGCGCCGGCGCATGCCGCCCGAGAGCGTGCGCGCGTAGGCGTCGGCCTGATCCGCCAGGCCCACGGCGGCCAGGATCTCGCGTGTGCGCCGCTCCTTCCTCGGCACGCCGTACAGCCCGGCCTGGATGTCCAGGGTCTCGCGCGGGGTGAAGAAGGGGTCGATGTTGAGCTCCTGCGGCACCACCCCGATCATGCGCCGGGCGCGGCGCGGGTTCTGGTCGATGTCGAAGCCCCAGACGCGCGCCGTGCCGGCGGTCTTGATCACCAGCCCGGCGAGGATGTTGATCAAGGTCGACTTGCCGGCGCCGTTGGGCCCGAGCAGCCCGAACACCGAGCCCCGCGGCACCTCGAGGTCGATGCCCTTGAGCGCCTCCTTGGGCGGCTGGCGCCTGCTGCCGCGGTAGGTCTTGCGCAGGCTCCTGACCTCGATCGCGAACGGCGGGGCGCCCCAGCGTGCCGCCACCTCCGACACCCGGGAGGCCTCGATCACGCCGTCCGCGCCGGCTCGATTCGCCAGATCGTTCATGAATCGCTTCTGCCGCTCCTTGCCGCGCCCTGATGACCCGTTCGGCCGCTCGCCCGATCGTGCTACATTTGGCGATGCGGAACCCGATTGCCACGTCGCCGGAGCACGCGATGGCCACCGAGGTCAAGCCCAAAGCAGGGGCCGAAGCCCTCTACGAGCAGGATTTCTACGTCTGGACCGAGCGCCAGGCGGAGCTTTTGCGCGCGCGCCGGTTCGAGGCGCTCGATCTCGAGAACCTGATCGAGGAGGTGGAGGGGTTGGGGCGAACAGAAAGGAGCAAGACGCTCAACAATGCGACCGTCATCGTCGAGCACCTGCTCAAACTACAATTCAGCCCCACCCAGGAGCCCCGTCCCGGATGGATTGCCTCCGTTGCGGAGCACCGCAACCGGCTCGAGTACGACCTCACGCCGCGCCTCAGGCAGATTCTCGCGGATGCGTTGCCGCGCGTTTACACGATTGCCCGGCGCACTGCAGACCGCACGCTCCGCGCCCACGGCGAGGACGCCGCCGCCGACGCGCTGCCCTCGACCTGCCCCTATTCGCTCGACCAGATCACCTCCGACTGGTGGCCGTGACCGAAGCTGACCTCGAGGGCTCAAAGGAACTCCCGCTCCACTGCCCGTCTCATCGGCCGACGCTGTCGATACGTTCGCAAAGTCGACGTCGCCGATCGCCTCACGAGCACCGGCGATCGCGTTTAGAACGTCCTGCAGACCGGGCCTCGGGTCTGTCGACATCAGAACACGCGAACGGCCGACGCCTCGATCCGAGTCTTGAGCATCGGGTGCAGGCTGTCGCGCGTCATGACGTCGGCTTCGACCCCGAGAATGGCGCTCAGCCGGTCCTTGACCCGCACGAGCTCCACGAGGCTGAACTTCGGATCGTCGTAGTCGAAGAACAGATCGACATCGCTCTCGCCGCGGGCCGTCGACCCGAACAGATAGAGAGACGCCACGCCGGCAGCGCGAAGCTCCCCGGCATGGGCAGAGAGTTTGGCCACAGCGGTCGCCCGGTCCATCCTGCCTGCCCTCACTCCCGCACCGGCTTGCGCCCGAACCCGCCGCGAGGGCGGGAGAGCTGCATCGCCCGGCCCTTCTTGGCCGAGATGACGCGGCGGTTCACGCCCGCCCAGCCGATCTCGCCGAACAGCCGGCCGTACTCGATCTTGGGACACCGGTCCATGACCACATCGAGGCCCGCGGCCCGCGCCTTCTCGGCCGCCTCGGGGTTGCGGATGCCGAGCTGCAGCCAGACCACCCTGGCGCCCGCGGCGATCGCCTCGTCGACCGCGGCGCCCGCCTCCTCGGACTTGCGGAAGATCTGCACCATGTCCGGCGGCGCCGGCAGGTCCTCGAGCGAGGCCACCACCGTCTCGCCCAGGATCTGCTCGCCCGCGTAGCGCGGGTTGACCGGGATCACCCGGTAGCCCTTCTGCTGCAGATAGAGCGTCGCGAAATAGGACGGGCGCATGTCGTTGGCGCTCAGGCCCACCGCCGCGATCGTCTTCACCCGCCCGAGGATGCCGCGGATGTAGGCATCGTCGTAGCGCAGCGGATCCGCGCTCCTCGGGCCCGTCTGGTCCTTGTCGCCCACGCCGCTCAGCCCTGCCAGTTCGGCTCCCGCTTCTCCATGAACGCCGCCAGGCCCTCCTCGAACTCCTTGCCGAGAGCGTTGTCGACGATCACCTCGGTGGTGAAGCGATAGGCGTCCTCCAGCCCCATCTCGAGCTGCTGGTAGAAGGCGCGCTTGCCGAGCGCCAGCACCTCGCGCGGTTTCTCCAGCAGGCGGGCGAGCAGGGCGTCGAACGCGTCCTCCAGCCTGTCGGGCGAGACGACCTGGTTGACCAGCCCGAGCCGGAGCGCGTCGTCGGCTTCGATGAAGTCGCCGGTCATCAGCATCTCGAGCGCGGCCTTCCGCGGCACGTTGCGGCTGAGCGGCACCATCGGGGTGGAGCAGAACAGGCCGTACTTGACGCCCGAGGTGGCAAAGCGGGCGTTGGTCGTGGCGAGCGCCAGATCGCAGGCGGCGACCAGCTGGCAGCCGGCGGCGGCGGCCAGGCCGTCGACCAGGGCCACCACCGGCTGCGGCAGGCGCGTCAGCGAGAGCATGACCTGGCTGCACTGGCCGAACAGCTCGAGCAGCTTCTCGCGCTGCCGCTCGCCCGCCATCTCCTTCATGTCGTGCCCGGCGCAGAACGCCCGGCCGTTGCCGGTGATCACCACCACCCGGACGGACGGATCCGCCTGGATCTTGTCGAGCTCGGCCTGGAGCGCGCTCAGCAGCTCGCGCGAGAGCGCGTTGTAGGCCTCCGGCCGGTTGAGGGCGAGGCCGGCCACGCCCGCGGCGTCGCTGCGCAGCAGCACGGGCTCCTGGACCTCGTCGGCATCGCCGGCTTCGGCGCGATTGAGTTGAGCGACTTCGGCCATCCTGCGCCCTCCCGTCGGTTGCCCACCTTATATGCCGACGGAGAGCCGCGCCGCCAACCCACATCGGGCGTCCGGCGGCGCGCGACTTGGCCGCAACTCTTACCTTACGCGCCCGCGGCCTTGGCCGGCTGCCGCCGGCGCCACTCCTCGATCACGCCGTTCGGCAGCGGCGCGGCGCCCTCGGCCACGGCGCTGCGGTAGGCCTGCTCGGTCTCCGGCTGCTCCTCCCGCTCCAGCTCGCGGAACTCGCGCCGCATCGCCACGAGGTCGCGCGCCACGTGCAGCGCCTGCCCCTTCACCGCCATGTCCTGGCCCTTGAGCTG
>CAZXYL010000651.1:0-1731 GCA_964644915.1 uncultured Geminicoccaceae bacterium | reverse complement strand
GCAGCCCCCGCCCTCGGCCGCCACCTGGAAGCCGAACGACGGGTTGGCGACGACGTTGATCCAGGGCGCCGGGGTCCACTGCCCGGGGCCCAGGATGGTCACGTACTCCCGGCCCTCCTCGGCGAAGCCGCCGAGCCCGTTGAAGAACTCGAGCGGCGGGCGCGGCTGTGCCGCCTCGGGCGCTCGCCGCGGCGCGGCGGATCGCGCCGGCGGCGCGGGCGCGGGCTCGGTGGCCTCGAGACGGTCCAGCTGCTCGGCGAGCGTGCCCTGTCGGCTGATCAGAACCGCCCGCGCCGTGGCCTGGAGCAAGGCCCGGGTCTCGGCCGGGACCAGATCGGCGCGCAGGACGAAGACGGTGCCCCGCGCCCCGCTTTCCCCGACCTGCGCCCGCGACTGGCTCATGCGGACCATGGCTTCCAGGTCAACCTGAAGATCCTGGACGTAGGAGGCCGCCCGCTCGTTCAGGATGACGAGGTCGACCGCCAGCTGCTTCAGCCGCCAGTATTCGTGCGCCCGCAGCACCTGGCGGACGATGTCGGCCTCCTCGGCGTCGTGGATCTGCACGAGGACGATCGGCAGATCGCCGGAAATGCCATGGGCCCAGAGCCCCGACGCTCCGCCGCCGCCGCGACGAAGCACCGCCGACGACGGCCGCAGCGTCGGGTCGGCATAGAGGACGTGGCCGGCGAGCCGCTGAAAGAGGGTGGCCTCGTCGGGACCGACACCGAGATGGCGCAGCTGCACCTGCGCCTGGGTCCACGCCAGCGCGGCCGCGCGCTCGAACGCTGCCGCGTCGTGATGCTTGTCGGCCAGATCCAGCGCTTCACCCCGCGTCGGTGCGACCAGCGTCCAGAACGCGACCCGCGCGGTGGCGCCCGGCGGGATGCGCACCCGGCGGCGCAGCGCAAAGATCGGGTCGAGCACCGTGCCGACGGTGCCGGAGAGCGGCCGGCCGCCGATGATCGCACGGGCCGTACGAAGCTCCTGCCCCCGCCCGAGAAAGGCTGCCCGGTCGGTCTCGTACTCCTGCGCGCCCACCGTCCCGCCGTCCACGACCGCCAGATGCGCGGCCCAGACCTCGGGCTCGGCCGGCGAGCGCCGCCGGCGCGTCGCCAGGATGGCGCCGATGGCGTGGTCGTACTCGGTTTGCACGAACAGCTTCGAGAAGGCCGGATGGGCCGCGTCCGCCGCGGGCGGCGCCAGCACGATCTCGGCGTACGAGGTGAGCTCGATCTCCCGGGTGTCGCTGCCGGCGTTCGAGATCGAGACGCGGCGGACCTCGGCGTCGTCCTCCGGCGAGACGACGACATCGAGGGTCGTGGTGAGCGTGCCGTCGTGGCGGACGATCTCGGCGCGATCCTCCGGAAGAATGACCTCGTAGCTGTCCGGTGCCACGCCTGCCGGTTGGTAGCCCGCGGACCACACCATGCCGCTCTCGACATCGCGCAGGAAGACGTACGAGCCCCAGGCGTCGCAGGTGACATCCTCCTGCCAGCGGGTGACCGCAAGATCCCGCCAGCGGCTGTATCCGGAGCCCGCACCGGTGACCATCACCGCATAGCGGCCGTTGGAGAGCAGATGCGTGCGAGGCGTGGCATCGTGCGGCGTATCGAGCCGGCGGACCGCAGGCTGCGCCAGGCCCTGAAGCGCTGCGGTCTTCCTGACCTCCTCGGCGCGCGCATGGGCGGCCGCCATATGCCGCGGCGTGCGTTCCTGGAGCAGCAGCTCGGT
>CAZXYL010000650.1:0-5439 GCA_964644915.1 uncultured Geminicoccaceae bacterium | reverse complement strand
ACCCGGACCTGCTTCAGGGCGGCGATGGTGCGCATCACCTCGTCCGGCACCGGCTGATCGACCTCGACCAGCGCGATCGCATCGCCGCCCGGCCGGGTGCGGCCGAGGTGGAAGGTCGCGATGTTGATCCCGGCATCGCCCAGCGCCTGGCCCAGCCCGCCGATCAGGCCCGGCTGATCGTAATTGCGCACGTAGAGCATGTGCCGGCCCAGCGCGGCCTCCATCTCGATGCCGCGGAAGTCGACCAGGCGCGGGCGCTGCTCGTGGACCAGGGTGCCGGCGATGCTGCGCTCGCCCTCCTCGACGCCGACCGTGAGCCGGATCAGGGTCTGATAGCCCTCGACCTGCTCCTGGTGCACGGTGGTGACGGCGATGTCGCGCTCGCGGGCGATCACCGGGGCGTTGACCATGTTGACGCTGTCGAGCAGCGGCGAGAGCAGGCCCTGGAGGACCATGGCGGTGAGCGGCCGGGTGTTGAGGGCGGCCACCTGGCCGGCGTAGGTGATGGTGGCCGAGCGCAGCCCGGTCTCGGTCAGCTGGCCGGCGAAGCTGCCGAGCTGCTGCGCGAGGATCATGTAGGGGCGCAGGCGCGGCGCCTCGTCGGCGCTCACCGGCGCCATGTTGAGCGCGTTCACCACCGCCCCGGTGGTCAGATAGTCCGCCATCTGCTCGGCGATCTGCACCGCGACCTTCTCCTGCGCCTCCGCGGTCGAGGCGCCGAGGTGCGGCGTCACCACGACCTCGTCCAGCTCGAACAGGGGCGAGCTGCGCGCCGGCTCCTCGGCGAAGACGTCGAGCGCGGCACCTGCGATATGGCCGGAGCGGATCCCGTCGTAGAGCGCGCGCTCGTCGATCAGCCCGCCGCGCGCACAGTTGACGACGCGCACCCCCGGCCGGGTCCGGGCCAGGGCCTCGGCGCTCAACAGGTTGCGGGTGCTCTCGTTGAGCGGGGTGTGCAGGCTGATCACATCGGCCCGCTCCAGCAGCGCGTCGAGCTCGACCTTCTCGACCGAGAGGTTCTGCGCGCGCTCGGTGGAGAGATAGGGATCGTAGGCGATCACCCTCATCTTCAGGCCATGGGCCAGATCGGCGACGATCGAGCCGATGTTGCCGCAGCCGATCAGGCCCAGCGTCTTGCCCGCGAGCTCCATGCCGACGAAGCGCGACTTCTCCCATTTCCCGGCGCGGGTCGAGCGGTCGGCGAGGGGCAGCTGGCGGGCCAGCCCCAGGATCATCGCGATCGTGTGCTCGGCCGTGGTCACCGAGTTGCCGGACGGGGTGTTCATGACCACGATGCCGCGCTGGGTCGCGGTCACGAGATCGATGTTGTCGACCCCGATGCCGGCGCGGCCCACGACCCTGAGCCGCTCGCCGGCCGCCAGAACCCGCGCGTTCACCTTGGTCGCGGAGCGCACCGCGAGGCCGTCGTAGGCCGGGACGAGTCCCACCAGCTCGCTCTCCGCGAGGCCGGTCCGGACGTCGACCTCGACCCCGCGCTCCTCGAAGACAGCCACCGCCGCGGGGCTCAGCGCATCTGCGATCAGCACTTTAGGCATGCGCCATTTCCTCAACCATTGCAGCGCGTTCGGAGCTCTGGATGATAGAATCGATCAGACGAACTCTGGGCGGGACACGGCGTAAGCCCATTCGAGCCACGGCAGCAGCGCCTCGAGATCGCCGGTCTCGACCGTGGCCCCACCCCACAGGCGCAGGCCCGGGGGCGCCGCGCGATAGCCGCCGATATCGTAAGCGACCCCCTCGTCGGCCAGGCGCCCGACCATGGCCTCGACCAGCGCCGCCTGCCGGTCCCGAGCCAAAGCGCGGACATCCGGATCGATCAGCTGCAGGCAGATCGAGGTGGAGGAGCGCGTCTCGGGCCGCTCGGCCAGGAAGTCGACCCAGGGCGTCCGCCCGACCCACTCGGCCACCACCTCGAGGTTCGCCTCGCTGCGCGCGATCAACACGGGAAGGCCGCCGATCCGCTCCGCCCAGCGCAGCCCGTCGAGCGCGTCCTCGACCGCGAGCATGGAAGGCGTGTTGATGGTCTCGCCGGCGAAGATGCCCTCTATCAGCCGCCCCCCCTTGGCGAGCCGGAAGATCTTGGGCAGCGGCCGGCGCGGCGCCCAGGCCTCCAGCCGCTCGACCGCGCGCGGGCCGAGCGCCAGCATGCCGTGCTGGGCCTCGCCGCCCAGCACCTTCTGCCAGGACCAGGTGGCCACGTCGAGCCTGGGCCAGGGCAGATCCATGGCAAAGGCCGCCGAGGTGGCATCGCACAAAGTGAGCCCGCCGCGGCGCTCGGCGATCCAATCGCCGTCCGGCACGCGCACGCCCGAGGTCGTACCGTTCCAGGCGAAGACGATGTCCCGATCGGGATCGGCCGTCTCGAGCTCCGGCAGCTGGCCGTAGTCCGCGCGCAAGACGCGCACGTCCTCCAGCCGCAACTCGTCCGTGGCATCGCTCGCCCAGCCGTAGCCGAAGCTCTCCCAGGCGAGCACGTCCGTGCCGCGCGCGCCGAGCAGGCTCCACATCGCGGCCTCGAACGCCCCGGTGTCGGAGCCCGGCATGATGCCGATGCGCCAGTCGTCGGGGAGGCCGAGCAGCGCGTGCGACCGGTCGAGCACCTCGGCGAGGCGCACCTTGCCGGCGCCGGAACGGTGCGAGCGCCCGACGAGCGCCGCTCCCAGCACGTCGGGCGTCCAGCCGGGGCGCTTCGCGGTCGGCCCGGAGCCGAAGCAGGGGTTGGCGGGGCGACGGGCAGGTCGCATGGCCGGGCGGAGATCCGTGAGCAGCTGCACCGCATTTATGCGGCGGTGCAACATAGCGGCCCTGGCTCTCGGGCGTCAACGTCGCCTGATGCAGACAAGAACGCCGGCCCGTCGGGGCCGGCGCTCTCGTGATCTGATGCTGAGGACCTCTATCGCCAGACCGGATCACCGAGGTCGATGTCGTCCTCGTCGGTCACCGCACCGACGGCACCGCCCGCGGCGCCACCGAGCACCGCCCCGCCGAGGACGTTGCCGCCAGTAACGGCGCTGCCGGCAGCACCGGCCCCGGCGCCGATCCCGGCGCCGCTCAAGACGCGGTCGGTTCTGGAGTCACCGCAGGCCGCCAGGAGCATTCCCAGCGCCAGAACGGCTAGAGCCGAGCGAAGCATGAGGCTCTCCCCCAAAAGTCGGTTCATTTGGCGTGAACGCGTCTACTGGGGCTTTGTTCCGCCGACCACTTCGCTCGACAGATCGTCACCATATCTTCTTGTACTTCGGCCGCTCAGGTCGGCCTCATTCCCAGATCGGATCGCCGAGGTCGATATCGTCGCGGTCGGTGAGGACGCCGGCCGCACCCCCGGCGGCGCCGCCCAGCACCGCGCCGCGCCCCGGGCTGCCGCCCAGAACCGCGCCCGTCGCCGCACCCGTGCCCGCACCGATGCCGGCGCCGGTCACGCCGCGCTCGAGCCGGCTTTCGCCGCAGGCGGCGACCAGGAGGCCGGCGAAGACGATCGCCAGGCTGGTCCGTATCATCATGCCCTCCAGAAAGTCGTGGATGTCTTCCCGCCCAACGCCATGCGTGGGCAAATGTTCCAAGGAATCCAGCAGCTTAGGGGCACTCAGGCCGGCAGCATGGCGCCGATGGCAGCCCCGGCGACGACCACGAGCCATGGCGGCATCCGGCCCCAGAGCAGCACCGCGAACACCGCGCCGGCGAGCAGCAGATCGAGTGGGGTCTGGATCGCCGTCGGCCAGATCGGGTCGATCAGCACGGCGCCGAGCAGGCCCACGACCGCCGCGCCGACGCCCGCGAGCGCCCCGCCCATGCCGGGCAGGGCGCGCAGCGTGGTCCAGAACGGCAGCACGCCCAGAAGGAGCAGCACCGACGGCAGGAACAGCACGAGCAGGCAGAGCGCCGCGGTGAGCAGGGCGGGCAGCGGCACGGCGGCGAGCGCGCCCAGGTAGGTCGCGAAGGTGAAGATCGGCCCGGGCAGGGCCTGCGCCACGCCGTAACCGGCGAGGAACAGCTCCTGCCCGACGAAACCGGGCCGGACCACCTCGGCCTGGAGGAGCGGCAGGATCACGTGCCCGCCGCCGAAGACCAGGGCACCCGCACGATAGAAGCCGTCCAGCAGCGCGAGCACGCCGGACGGATCGAGCGTGCGCATCGCGGGAAGGAGCAACAGGAGCCCGAAGAACAGGGCGAGGCAGACCACGCCCGTGCGCCGGCGCACCGGCATGCGCGTCGGCGCCTGTGCCTCGACGCCGACACGGTGCCCGAGTCGCAGCCAACCGACCAGCCCGCCGAGCGCGATCGCCGAGAGCTGCCCGGGCGAACCCGCCAGCGCCAGGGCCACCGTGAGCGCCACGAGCGCCAGCACACGCCGCGGCCAGTCCGGGCACAGGCGGCGAAACATGCTGAGCGTCGCCTGCGCGACCACGCCCAGCACCACCACCTTGAGGCCGTGCAGCCAGCCTTCGTGGAAGTGCCCGCCCCATTGCTCGACCACCAGGGCGAAGCCCAGCATGATCAGCGCCGAAGGCAGGGTGAAGCCCAGCCAGGCGAGCAGGCCGCCCGGCAGCCCCGCGCGGCCGATGCCCAGGATGACCGCGAGCTGGCTGCTCGACGGCCCGGGCAGGAGCTGCACGAAGGCGAGCCACTCCGCGTAGGCCTGCTCGTCCAGCCAGCGCCGGCGCAGCACGAACTCGTGGCGAAAGTAGGCGAAATGCGCGCTCGGGCCGCCGAAGGACGTCCAGCCCAGGCGATGGAACACGCGGGCCACCTCGGCTGTGTGGCTGACGGGCTCGGCCATCCTCTCTCGACCGGTTGGCGATGGATCGCGCCGACCCTATTTGCAGAGCAGTCGAACGCCAAGACGGCAGCACCAAGTGGAGACGATGATCATGCAAGCCTGGCGCGCGGGCGCAAAGGGCTGCCATGCCGCGGCGGGCCGTGCTACAAGCCGCCCTGTCGTTGCTGGTCGCAGGCCGCCATCTCGGATCTGGCGCGAGCGCATCGCATGAACCGCCCGGCTCTGACCATTCTGCTCGCCAGCCCGCGCGGCTTCTGCGCCGGGGTCGAGCGCGCGATCGAGATCGTCGAGCAGGCGCTGGAGCAGAACGGCCCGCCGGTCTACGTCCGCCACGAGATCGTGCACAACCGCCACGTGGTCGACAGGCTGAAGGCCAAGGGCGCCGTGTTCGTGGAAGAGCTCGACGAGGTGCCGGACGGGGCGCTGGTGGTGTTCTCGGCGCACGGCGTGCCCAAGGCGGTGCCGGCGGAGGCCAGACGCCGCCGTCTGCTCTATGCCGATGCCACCTGCCCCCTGGTGAGCAAGGTGCACCGCGGCGTCGAGCAGCACTTCAGGGCCGGCCGCACCGTGCTGCTGATCGGGCACCGCGGTCATCCCGAGGTCATCGGCACCATGGGCCAGCTGCCCGAGGGCGCGGTGAT
>CAZXYL010000649.1:0-3400 GCA_964644915.1 uncultured Geminicoccaceae bacterium | reverse complement strand
CTCTGGTGATCGGCGCAGCGGTGCTCGCGTGCGCCATATCGACCGGCATGGCGCAGCCCGCGGGCAAGGAGGTGATCTCGACGCCGAACGCGCCCGAGGCGATCGGCCCCTACTCGCAGGCGATCCGGGTCGGGGACACGCTCTGGCTCGCGGGCCAGATCGCGATCGATCCGGCGACCAACCAGCTGATCGAGGACACGAGCATCGAGGCGCAGACGCGCCGGGTGCTCGACAACCTCGCGGCGGTGCTCGAGGCCGCCGGCATGAGCCTTGCCGACGTGGTCTCGACCTCGGTGTTTCTCGCGGACCTCGACCAGTTCGGCGCCATGAACGACGTCTACGCCACCTACTTCACCGAGGCGCCGCCCGCCCGCGCGACCGTGGAGGTGGCGCGCCTGCCCCGGGACGTCGCCATCGAGATCTCCGCCATCGCCGCAAGGTGAATTCGCGGACAATGCGGCCGCCCCCGCGCGCTTGACAAGATGCGGCCCGGCGCGGCCTTTATGCCCGCGAATGGACCGGGCAGAAACGGGAATGAGTGAAGGCGCGCGCAAGTACTTTCCGGTCTCGTGGCAGGAGTTGCACCGCGATGCGCGCGCGCTCTCCTGGCGGCTCGCCGAGCGCAAGCCATGGGCCGGCATCGTCGCGATCGCGCGCGGCGGGCTGGTGCCGGCGCACATCGTTGCGCGCGAGCTGGACATCCGGCTGATCGACACGATCTGCGTCTCGACCTACGACGAGCAGGTCCAGCGCGCGCCGGAGATCCTCAAGGGCGTCTCGGGCACCGGCGCCGGCTGGCTGATCATCGACGACCTGGTGGATACCGGCCAGACCGGGCGGCTGGTGCGCGACATGCTGCCCGAGGCGCATTTCGCCACCGTCTACGCCAAGCCGGCGGGCCGCTCCGTCGTGGACACCTTCGTCACCGAGGTCAGCCAGGACACCTGGATCCTGTTCCCCTGGGACCAGGAGCCCCGGTTCGTGCAGCCGATCATCGCCCTGCGCCGCGAGTGAAGCAGCGTCCGGCTCGCTCCTAGCCGGCCGTGGCCGTGCCGACCGCGGCGAGCTGGCGGTGGCGCCAGCGCCGCGCGAGCACGCCGTGCGCCGGCGCGAACAGGATGGCCACCGCCAGGAGCAGGCCACAGACGACGGCGATCATGCCGGCGGCGTTCAGCGAGTGCTCGAGGCCGACCACGAGCGGGCCGAAGGCGGCCGCGAAGTAGCCGCCGACCCCGGCCACGAAGGCGGCGACCAGGCTGAGCCCGATCTGGGCGCCGAGGCGGTCGGTGAGAAAGCGCGCGGTCGCCGCCGGCGCGATCAGCATGGCGATGACCAGGATGGAGCCCACCGCCTCGAACGCCGCGACCGCGGCGATCGCCACGAAGACCAGGAGTGCGGCGTGGAACACGCCCGCGGGAATGCCCATCGAGGAGGCGAGCGCCGGATCGAAGGAGGTGACCTTGAGCTCCTTGTAGAACAGCCCGACGAACAGGCCGCTCGCGGCCGTGACCGAGGCCAGCACCAGGACCTCGTGCGGCAGCTCGGCCCAGACGGCGGGCTCGAGGAGCGATGCCCAGCCTACAGGTGCCAGCCAGAGGATGTCCTCGAGCTGGCCGTAGAGCACGCAGTCGGCGTCCAGGTCCACCGAGTGCGCCGCCGCCTGCTCCATGAGCACGACGCCGAGCGCGAACATGATCGTGAACACCACGCCCATGCTCGCGCCGTACTCGAGCCGGCTGAGCCGGTGCAGGAGCTCGATCAGGACGCCCGCGATCACGGCGGCGACGAGCGCGCCCAGCATCACCGGGCCGTAATCCCGCGTGCCCGCGATCAGGAAGCCGACGACGATGCCCGGCAGGACCGCGTGCGAGATGGCATCGCCGATCAGGCTCTTGCGGCGCAGCACCAGGAAGTTGCCGAGCAGGCCGCAGCAGACGCAGGCGAGCACCGCGGCCATGAGCGCCGGCAGGTCGATCTGCAGGAACTCCAGGGTGGTCAGGGTCATCGGGGCCCCCGATCAGCCCGCCGGCCGGCCGGCACCGGCGCCGTGCGGCTCGACGGCGCCGACGAGCTCAGCCACCAAGTCCGCGGGCAGCACGCGCTCGATCGGTTGCACGGCATTCAGGAGGCCGCCCGGCGCCAGCTCCGGATAGCGCTGCATGAACGCCTCCCAGAGCCGCTGGTTACGCGCAACGGCGCCGGCTCTGGCGTGCCCCCATGCCGTCAAGGCGCCCGTGGCGTCGACGTGTCCCCGCCAGCGCAGCCACAGAAGCGCCCAGGGCGATACCGCCTCGGCGTGACCCTCCGCGAGATCGCGCAGGCTGCGCTGCTCGGCCACCTGCCGGCGCAGGTCCGCCTGGCGCAAGGCGGTCGCGATGACGCCGCGACGGGGCGCGAACAGCAGGCTCACGAGGAAGAAGACCCCGGCCACGAGCACGATGATGCCACCCGCCGGCATGCGCGAGAACAGGGCCGAGGCGGTGGCGCCGAGATAGCCGCTGGCACCGCCGATCAGCGCGCTGATCACGATCATGTGCGAGAGGCGCTCGGTCCAGAAACGCGCCGCCGCGGGCGGCACGATGACCAGGGCCACGATCAGGATCAGGCCCACGGTCTTGAGCCCCATCACGGTCACCACGACCACCAGCACCATGATCAGAAGGTCGAGCCGGAACAGCGGCAGGCCGATCGTGCCCGCGAACTCCTGATCGAAGCAGACGGCGCGGAATTCCTTGTAGAAGAGCGCGGTCGCGAGCACCACGGCGGCGCCCACGAGGCCGATCATGAACGCTTCCGCCTGGTTCATGGCCGCGGGCTGGCCCAGGATGTAGGAGGTGATGCCGGCCTGGTTGCCACTCGGCAGCTTCTGGATGTAGCTCAGCAGGACGGCGCCCAGGCCGAACATGGTGCCGAGCACGACCCCGATCGCCGCATCCTCGGGCAGGCGCGTGTAGCGCACGATCAGCTGGATCAGCAGCACGCCGAGCGCGCCGGTGACCACCGCGCCGCTGAGCAGCACGGCCATGCTGCGGCCCTCGATCCCGATCGCCAGGGCGACCAGAAACGCGAGCGCGATGCCGGGCAGGGTCGCGTGGCTGAGCGCATCCGTGACCAGCGCGCGCTTGCGCAACAGGGTGAAGACGCCGATGGTGCCGGCGGCGAAGCCGAGCAGCGTCGTGCCGACCAGCACAACCGAGGTGTTGAAGCCCGCCTGCAGGGTCATGACCTGGAGGATCTCCGCCGGGCTCGGCCACTGGATGTGGGCGGCGCCGGAGAGTGTGGTGGCCATCAGGCGCGCTCCCGCAGCCCGTTGTGGCGGAGCGCTGCGGCGGCGAAGTCCACGGTCACCAGCCGGCCGCCGTAGGTCTGGCGCAGGTTCTCGACGTTGAAGGTGTCCTCG
>CAZXYL010000648.1:0-5866 GCA_964644915.1 uncultured Geminicoccaceae bacterium | reverse complement strand
GACGCTCGAGGAGCTGCAACGCGCGATCCAGGCGCGCGACGCCATCATCGACGATCTGGCCGCGCGGGTCGCGGACCTCGAGCGGCGACTTGCAACAGCCCCGCCGGGTCAGCCGCCGGCCGTCGCCACGGAAGCGGTGCTGGCGGTGCCACCTGACGCCGGGAAAGCACCCCTGCCCGAGCCTGCGGCCGGTCCAGCGCAGCCCCGGGAGGCGGTGCGGACCGCACAAGCTCCGGAGCCCGATCCGGCGCCGCCCACGCCCGGTCGGTTCGAGGTCGACGAGGAGGCGATCGAACGGGCGCTGGAGCGGGCCCTGGTGCAGACCGGCGCGCTGTTGCTGCGGCCGGGCACGGCCGAGATCGAACCCAGCTTCAGCTATGTGAGGCGCGAGGACGACGCGGTCGGGCCGTTCTTTCTGGCTGACGGCGACCCGGTCGCAGTGACGGGCATCGTCCGACGTCAGAATACCCTGGAAGCTGCTCTCACGCTGCGTCTCGGCCTGCCCTTCGAGTCGCAGCTGGAAGTCGGGGTCCCCTATGCCTACGAGGACATCGCGACCGTCACCAGGCTGGACGTCGTCCCCTTCGCCGAGGAGAGCCGGGACGGCCACGGTCTGGGAGATGTCAGGATCAGTCTCGCCAAGGGTCTGCTGCGTGAGGGCGAGTGGGTCCCGAACCTGATCGGGCGCGTCGCCTGGGATAGCACGACCGGCCGGACCGAAAATGGCGTCGTTCTCGGCAGCGGCTTCCACGAGATCACGGGCTCGCTCACCGCGACCAAGCGGCAGGACCCGCTGGTGTTCGTGGGTGGCGTGGCCTACACCGGGGTGCTGGAACGCAACGACGTCGATCCGGGCGACCAACTCGGGTTCTCGCTCGGGACGGTGCTGGCGGCCAGCCCGGAGACGTCGCTCCGCTTCTTCCTGAACCAGACCTTCGCCGGCAGGACCGAGGTCCCCGGCGGGAAGCTTTCGGGCTCGGACCAGGTGAGCACGTCGCTGGTGCTGGGCGCATCCTCGGTAATCACGCCTCGCGTCCTGCTGGACGTGACGGCCGGGATCGGCTTGACCGCGGACGCGCCGGATTACTCGATCAACGTCTCACTTCCGATCCGCTTCGATCTTCCCCTTCGGTAGGTCTGGCGCGCCCGTTCGAGCGCGCGCCCGCCTCCGGTTCGTTCGCGCCCGCCGCGGCTCTGTCCCGAGCCTCGAACAGCTGTTGCGCGCGCAGCGCCGCCTGGGTGCGGTTGGTCGCTTTGAGCTTCTTCATGATGTCGCGCACATGCACCTTTACGGTGCTTTCCTGCATGGCCAGCTGGTAGGCGATGATCTTGTTCGACTTGCCGTGGCGCAGAAGATCGAGCACCTGCAGCTGTCGCGGCGTAAAGCCGGCCAAGCCACCCGGTCCGCGGCCGCTCAGGCCCCCGCGTGCCGATGACTCCCGGGCGGCGCGCCGGTCTCTGAGTGCGTCCACCACCACCTCGACCGGCGCGCACGTGCCGCCCGCCCTGACGAACCGCAGCGCCTCGATCAACAGGCCGAGATCGAAACTCGTCAGGAGGTAGCCGCGCACGCCGCGGCAGACTGCGGCCGCAATGGCCTCGCTCTCCTCGCGATCGGAGAGCACGACGATCGGAGTGGCGGGCAGGTGCAGCTGGATCGTCTTGAGGATGTCGTCCACGCGAGGGTCGCTGACGTCCGCCCACGCGATATTGAGCAGAACGAGGTCGACCGGTCCAAGCGACTCCGCTCCGGCCGGAATCTCCGCGGGATTTGCGATCGGCAGAACGCGCAGGTCTCCTGCGTGAATCTCGAGCTCGCGCGACAGGCATTCGCGCGTCAGCGGCCGGGGATCGATGAACAGGATCGTGGTCTGTCGCTGGCCCCGGGGCGCCCCACCTCTGAAGCCGTACTGGCCGTTGATGGGGGCTCGTCGAGTACACTCGTCCAAGTCGTATCGAGCCGACGGCGGATTCATGGCACTCCTCCCGGTCAGGGGGGACCCGAGACGGGAAATTTTGTTTATGCAACTTGAGCACGGTACCCGACGGAAGTCAAATCACCAAATGGCTTAGTTGCTCCGCAGTCTCGGGGGTCAACGTCCAGCGTTTTGGCCGGTTCCACTGTTTTCGACCAATTCACGGCCCGAATTTGTACGACCAAATAGGTAAGCTAAAACGCCGGCTTCCTTGTCGACCAAGGCGCGAGGTTGGTTGATAGTAGTGCAGCTCTGCTCCGACTGAGTGGTTTCATCTGTCCAAGCAATTTCTACCGTGACGGTTCACCTCACCGAGACCGAACGCCGCCAGCTGCGCCGGATCGCCCGGACCACGCGCGACGCCCGGCTGCTGCGCCGGGCCCAAGTGCTGCTCGACCTCGATCGCGGCGACGAGCCCGACAGGGTGGCGCGGCGGTATCAGGTCTCGCGCTCGACGATCTACAACTGGATCGCGCGCTACCGCGAGCGGGGCCGCAGCGAGGAGGCCTTGCAGGACCGACCGCGCCCGGGACGCCCCCGGATGGTGAGCCGGCAGCGAGAGTGCCGCGGGCTCGAGCGGGACGGTTGACGCAGCCGTTCGCGATCTCGTCCTGGTGCCATTCCCCCGCCGGCAGGCCGGGCCAGCTCCGAGAGGGGGCTGCCAGAAGCCCTCGCCGCCGGCGCGCCCGGCCGAGGCGGCACCGGCACCGGCACGCAGGATTGGCCGGTCAGTGCCGGTGCTGATGGGCGCTGCCCGGCCGATCCGAATAGCCCCGCACCTCGTCGTAGCGCGCCAGCTGCCGGGGTGTGAGCAGCTTTCGCATCTCGACGTGATAGCCGAGATGGATGTAGCGGAGCCTGCCTTGCGCCTCGGCGATCGCCATCACCAGGCGCTCGAGCCCGGCAGGCTCGGCGGCGGCCGCGGCGAACAGCGCCTCGAGCTCCGCCTCGAGCGCGATGATGTGCAGGCCGATGGGGATCGCCTCGGCCCGCATCGCCTCGAACAGCGCCTCGGTGCGCCGGAACTGCTCCGCGCTGAGCCCGAGCGCGGCCGACGCTTCGAGAACGTGGACCGGGCCCGGGTAGCGGTTGAGCTCGGCGGCGAGCGCCAGCCCCATGCCACGCCCGTTTCGCAGATCGTCGACCTGCTGCTCGGAGAGTGTCTTGACGGTGCGGTGCTCGAGTCCGGAATAGGCGGAGTTGCCGCCCGTAGCCGCCGCGGCTCCGGCGACCAGCAGACCGATCGCGGCCGTGGCGAAGGTACGCAACATCGATCGTCGCCTCCCTCGGGCGGATTCTGGCGGCGGCCCGGCGGCGCCCGCTGGGTGAGCGCCGCCCGCGCGCGATGACTATTCCACGACCTGGGGCGGGTCCTTGGGCGGCGTGAGATTGCCCCAGAAGCGCGTGTCGTCGACGTTGTCCGGGGTAATGGCGGCGCCCGGGATCTTGAGGTGCGGGCCCCATTCCTCGATCGTCAGCTCGGATTCCAGCCCGATCACGTCGTAGGTGCCGGGCTCGGGCGTGCGCCCGTCCAGGATCATCGGCGTGAACATGGCGAGACCGTAGACCTGGGCGTAGAGCGGCTGCTCGACCTCGACCTGCTGCCAGCCGGAGCGGATGTTGTCGAGCCCGACGGGCGCGCCGTTGGAGGCCATCATCATGATCTCGCCCGGCTGCTTGCCGGCCGCCTCGAGGACCGCGATCACGGGCACCGTGAGATGCGCGGCGTGGGCGAAGATCAGATCGATGTCCGGATTGACCAGCAGCTGATCCTGGACGATGTCGGCGGCGTTCGAGGCCTCCCACTGCATCGCCGCATTGGTGATCAGCTCGACGTCGGGCGCGTCCTCCGCCATCACCTCCTCGAAGCCCTCCTGGATGTCGAGCGTGTAGTTGTCGCCCGGATCGCCCAGGATCTGGAGGATGGTGCCCTGGGGCGCGCCGTGGCGCTCGCTGAGCAGGCGGATCGCCTCGCCCGCGGCGATGCGGCCGATCTCGACCGTGCCCGCGACCGAGGTCAGCTCGAACTCCGTGGTGCGGATCTCGCGGTCGTAGTTCAGCACCGGGATGCCGGCGGCGCGCGCCTGCTCGATCCCGGGCACGATGGCGTCGAAATCGACCGCGTTCATGATGATGGCATCGGGGCCCAGCGCGATCACGTCCTCCAGCTGGTTGAGCTGCAGGTCGGGGCGGTTTTGCGCATCGAGCGAGACCACCTCGTAGCCCAGATCGCCGAACACCTGCTCGATCGAGGTCTTGCTCTCGGTCTGGAACTCGTCGAGCAGCGTCGGGATCATGTAGTAGATCGTGCCCCGCTCCTGGGCGGTGGCGGGCTGCATGACGGCGAAGGCGAGCACCGCACCGGCGCCTGCGAGCCCGATGCGCCTCGTGAACTCGTTCATGACGGTAGCCTCTCCGTTTGTGGGCCGTGCCGCGATTAAAGAACGCAAGGCGCTGCGGATCAATCGCCCGCGTTCAGGCGGGCGGCACGACGGCGTGCGTCGGCGCGACCGCCTCGCGCCCATGCTCGCCCAGCTCGCCCGTGATCAGGGCCACGATCTCCTCGGCGCTGGTGGACTGCACGCGACGCTCGCCGGTGATCCGGCCGTGGCGCAGCACGATGATGCGATCGGCGACCTGGAACGCGTGCAGCACGTTGTGGGTGATGACGATGATCGCCACGCCCTGGCGCTTGATGCGGTCGACCAGCTCGAGCCCGCGCCGGGTCTGCTCCACGCCGAGCGCCGCGAACGGCTCGTCGAGCAGGACCAGCCGCCCGCCCCAGTGGACGAAGCGGCAGAGCTCGATCGCCTGGCGCTGGCCGCCGGAGAGGTGCTCGACCGTCGTGCGCACCGAGGGGATGTGCGTGCCGATGCGCGCGAGCGCGCGCTCGGTCTCGGCCTGCATCTCGCGCTCGCGCAGGAACTTGAAGCCCGCGACGCTGCGGTAGAGCTCGCGCCCCATGAAGAAGTTGGCGACGACGTCGACGTTCTCGCACAAGGAGAGGTCCTGGTAGACCGTCTCGATGCCTGAGGCCTTGGCGTCCGCGGGGGCACGGAAGCGTACCGGTCGACCGTCGAAGAGGATACGGCCGGCCGAGGGCTCGAGGCTGCCGGAGATGATCTTGATCAGCGTGGACTTGCCGGCGCCGTTGTCGCCCAGGAGCGCCACCACCTCGCCCGCGCGCACCTCGAAACTCACGCCGTCGAGCGCCTGGACCGGCCCGAAATGCTTGCGCACGCCCTCGATGCTCAGGAGGGGGCCGTCCGGTTCTGCCGGGATCGCGTCGTTCATGGCTCTCCAGCGCCTTGCCGGCGACGAGGAAACCAGGGTGCCGGACCCGTGTCGAGTCGCAACCTAGGGCAGGGCGCGATAGACGTCCCGGCGATGGCCGACGCGGATGACCAGGATCAGCAGCTGGTCATCGTGGATCTCGTGCAGGATGCGGTAGGCGCCCACGCGCCCGCGCCAGGCGCGTCCCGAGCCGACCAGCTTGAGGGCGTCGGGCGGGCGCGGGTGCTGAGCGAGGCCATCAAGACCGGCGCGAGACGCCGCCTCACGTCTGGCGCCAGCCTCCGAAGCTGTCGAGCGCGGCCGGCGTGAAGTCGATGCGGTAGGCCACCGCCCAGCGCTCAGAGGCCGAGCTCTTGCTTCACCTTCTCCCACGGAATCGCCGGCTCGCCGCTGCGCTCGAACTCCTCCTTGGCGCGGCGGTACTCCTCCGCGTCCAGTCGGTCCTCGATCGCTTCCAGGAACTCCAGGTCCTCGATCGGGACGATGGCGGCCGCGGACTTGTCGCCCCGGGTCAGGACCACCCGCTCCTTGTCGGCCGCGCGCTTGAACAGGTCGTCGAAGCGCTCGCGCGCCTCGGCGGCAGGCAGGTCGTTCGC
>CAZXYL010000647.1:0-4401 GCA_964644915.1 uncultured Geminicoccaceae bacterium | reverse complement strand
CAGCTGGTCGACCGATTTTGGCCAGACGTGGCTCACGACAGACCGCCGCGTCGACGAGCCTATTGCTGACGGGGTAGCCGTCCAGCCCCAGGTGGCTATGTGGCCGGATGGTGCAGTGGTCCTCGCCTGGGAAGTCATGCGGCCGGATCGCAAGGAGATCGCCGTCAAAGTCGTGACCCCGCGCGTGGATCAGCCGGCGACCCGCTAGACCGTTGGCGTCTCCGGCGGGCGTATGGGCGGGTCTGCGACCGTTAATGCGTACCACCGTGGTATAGCGTTCAGACAGGGAGTACATAAGGAGTACATATGGTGCCAACTCAATTGTATTATCCCTCAGGTGACTGGATCGGCGGCCTCGTGGCTGGTCTGCTCGTGCTTCTCCTCTTCAGCCCTGGCACCTGGGCCCAGGGACCACGCCAGCCCACGGAAGACACGCGCCCGCGGCGGGCCGCCCCGGGGCGCGCCGTTGTGGTGCACGATGGGCGGCTGTCAGTGGACGTACAGGCGGCGGATCTGGGTGAGGTCTTGGCGCAGATCGGGCAGCAGGCTGGTATCCGCATCGCCGCCGGCGCGGGCGCCGGTAAGAAGGTGAGCGCGCGCTTCGCCGACGTGGAGCTGGAAGAAGGCTTCCGTCGGCTGCTGCGGCTGGCTTCCCTGAGTCATCTCTTCCTGTACGCTTCGGGACCGGCCGGGACGGCAGTGCTTACCGAAGTGCGTGTGGTGGGGGCGGGGACCGCTGAGTCGGGTGCGTCAGCCCATGAGCCCTCTCCTGGCGCGTCTGTCCGCCAAGGGCGCCAGCCGGCCCGATCGGGGATGGGACTCCCCGAGGGGACAGCCGCGCCTGAGGCTCCTGAGCCCGTTCTAGAGGTCGTAGAAACCGAGCCAGAGCCTGCCCCAGCGGAACCCAGCGAGGCCATGCGCCGCGTACTCGACGCCTTTACCCGGGGCAAGCAGATGGGGGCACCCGCCGCTGAGGACCCAGCCTCCGCCCCGCCGGAGCCCACACCGGAGTCAGGTCCTGTGCCAGAGGACGGTGGGGCTGTTTCACGTTAAGCCAAACCCGCCCATCCACCGCGTCAAAGACCGCATGGCCGTGCAGCTCTCGCCGCAAGCCTCTGGTATTGAGCCCGCTCTTGTGTGATAGTAGGCAGTGGTCTCGCATGCTGAACGACCGCACCACCTGACGCTGCGTTTCTAAATGCATCGGACGCCTGCTATGACCGAAAGGGGTACGTATGGCAGCACTCGCCATCAACATCGATCGTCTCTGGAATGACATCGAGCGGCTGGCCACCTTCAGTGCCGGCGGCGAAGGCATCAATCGTCTGACGTTCTCCGATGAGGATCGAGCCGCACGAGCCTATCTGCGACAGCAAATGACCTCGGCGGGGCTAGAGGTGGTCGAGATCCCGCCAGGCATCATGCTGGGGCGCCTCAATCCATTGTCCAGCTCGGAGCCGGCCGTGATGTCGGGTTCTCATATCGATGCCGTCCCGGCAGGTGGACGGTTTGACGGCATTGTCGGGGTGGTCGGGGCGCTTGAGGTCGGGCGTGTGCTGGCGGAACAGCGAGTGGCGCTGAAGCACCCTTACGAGGTCATCATCTACCCAGAGGAAGAGGGCACGCGGTTTGGGACCGTGCTCACCGGCAGCAAAGCCTGGGTGGGTGAGTTGAGTCCGCAGCAGCTTGTCGCCATGACCGATCAAGCTGGCACCAGCTATCTGGCCGCTATGGAGGCGTATGGCTTGATGGCCACCGACCTTGAGCGGCAGCGCTTCCAGCCCGGGCGAGCCAAGGCGATCCTCGAGCTGCATATCGAGCAGAGCGTCGTCCTCGAAGAATGTGGCGTGCACATCGGTGTGGTGACAACCATTACCGGCATCCGAGGCTTCGAGGTGAGGTTGAGAGGCGTGGCCAACCATGCCGGCGCCACGCCGATGCATCGGCGATACGATGCCTTGGCCGGGGCCGCCGAGATCATGCTGGTGCTCGAACACATGGCCCCGACCCTCGGACCGCACACTGTATGTACGGTCGGCCAACTGTCCTGCAGCCCTGGAGCCCGCAACGTCATTCCGGGTGAGGTACGTTTCAGTATCGATTTCCGCGATATCGAGGCCCTCGATCCTCAATGGGCCCGGGTGGAACGTCGGATCCGCGACATTGCCAGCGCGCGCCACTTGACCATGGAGCTACGCCAGGTGTCCTCAAGCGAGCCTGTGGCGCTGTCGCCAACCATTCAGGCCTTGCTGCAACAGAGCTGCGCCCGGCGAGGCCAGTCCTCTATGCAGATGCCAAGTGGCGCGGTGCACGATGCTCAAGTGATGGCGAAATTCGCCGAGACGGGCATGATTTTCATCCCGAGCCGTGGGGGGCGCAGCCACTGTCCAGAGGAATACTCGGCGCCAGCGCAGATTGAACCGGGCGTCAATGTATTGTTGGACGCGGTCGTCGCCTTGGCGGGATAGCTCTTTCAGGTTGGCACATACGCATCGGCGGCCTCAAAGAGATAAGCCGCCTCAGCGAGGCCTACCGCAAGGCCCCAGAGTCAGCGTGTTGGCCCTTTGCCCTTGAGGATCTCGACGATGGCCTTGACGAGGTCGTCGGCCGTTTGGAGGGTTTGCTGCGGTGCACGACTGGCCATTTGCGAGCACGCATCGCGCTGCCAAATGCCGATGTCCTGACTGAGATCGACCTCGCGCCATTTTGCATGGCCGCTGCGCTGCAACTCAGCGAAATTCTCCTGGATCGCCGCCCCAAGCTTGCCAAGCTCTCCACAGCGCTGCTGATAATACGCATTCTTGCGGCTGGAAAAGTCGAAGCTGATCAGCACAGCTTTCACCGCCACCGTCGGGACCGTTGCACTCAACCAGGGATAGTCATCTGGGCCTATCGTCGACGCCAGATACTCTTGGAGCATAGCCGGGTGGTTGAGAGGGACAAAATGGATATCTTTGGTCAAATGTCCAAAGCGTGGGTCCTTCTGTAATTCGAGCACAGCGCTAAAGAGCTTTGCCGGTTTGCCTATGACATATAACATGGCCTCGGCTTGCCCAGTGAGCACGGCGCTCACCCCTTCTGGCGGTGGGAGCTCGATGAGCTCAGCCGGGTTCACGTTCACCATTCGCAGCAGATTACTCGAGGTCACCCAATTGCCGCTTGCCTGGGTGCCGACGACCATGCGCCGACCGTTGAGGTCTTCGAAGCGTCGAATGTCCGTGCGGGCGAGCAAGTGGACCTCTTCATTGTAGAATGGGACGATCAAGCGCAGCCGTGAGGCAATGCGCCGCACCTGGGGATCAGCCGACCGACTGAGGAAACCCAAGACGTCCGACTGCACGATGCCAAGCGCGGCATTCTCAGTGCTGACCAACCGGCGAATGTTATCGATCGACCCTTCGGACTCCTTGACGAGGATGTCTACCCCGACACTTTGAGCCACCTTGGCGATATCCTGGCCGAATTGGATGTAGGTTCCAGTACTGGAACCTGTCACCATGCCGATACCTTCAGCCCCCAACTGGGAGACAAACAACAGGCTGCTACACACCATCAACATGACCAAATCTCTGCGTGAACACGGCTTCATTGGCTGTCCCCTCTGGAGCAATCAGGTTCACATGATGCACCGCATCGGATCTTGAAGAGGAGGGGCGAAAATATCGCTTCCGAAGGTGCGGGCGGCTGCTGGAGTCGCCCGCCCCAGCTGCTTAGCTTGCCAGTACCGGCGTTTTCGCCGTGGCCTTGAAAGCGGGCATGACCTCTGTGGCAAAGCGTTCGAGTTGTTCCAACACCGCCGTTTTTGGAATGCCGACGGTCAGACTCACCATGACGCGATCGAGCCCCGGATAGCGCTCTTCCAGCTTCTTCAGGTGCTCGATGAAGTCGTCAGGTGAGCCACAGAGCACCCCGCCCTTATTGATCGCCTCTTCGATCTTCGGAAGACCGGCGAACGGCGCTTTTTTCGGGTCCCCCATGTCCTCGATCTGCTGGTCCGTCAACGCCCTAACCAGCCGTAGCGGCCCGAACATTTTCAAATTTTCTTCGTAATATTTACCCGCCTCTCGGATGCCCTGCTCGCGGCTATTGGCGAGATAGAAATGGAAGCCGAAACACAGGCCTTCACCCAGCTCCAGCTGGCGCCCGACGCGCGTCTGGGCTGCTTGCCAATCCATGACCACCTTGTGCATGGCGCCACCCTCGGCCGAGCCACCGCCAACTACGCCCTTAATACCAATCTTGGCCATAAAGTCGAGGGCGCGCTGCGAGCCCCCCTGAATCGGTTGCCAGCATTCCACAGGGCGCCGCAGCGGCCGCGGCACCAACGTCAGCTCCTGCAACTCGTAGCCCCGATAGGGCACTTTGGGCGGCAGCGTGTAATGTTTGCCCTGATGGGAGAAG
>CAZXYL010000646.1:0-3060 GCA_964644915.1 uncultured Geminicoccaceae bacterium | reverse complement strand
GGCATCGACCTCACAAACCTCCGCGAGCCGCTCCGGGTGTTCGAGGGCAACGCGCTGGAGGGCGCCCGCGGCTTCCCGGCCAACGTCAACGTCGCCGCGGCGCTGGGGCTCGCCGGCATCGGCCCGGAGCGCACGCGCCTGGAGATCTGGGCCGACCCGACGCTGACGCGCAACACCCACCGCATCGTGGTCGAGGCCGACGCGGCCCGGTTCGAGATGGTGATCGAGAACGTGCCGTCCGAGGAGAACCCGCGCACCGGCAGGATTACGGCGCTCTCGGTGATCGCGGCCCTGCGCGGCCTGACCTCGACGCTCCGGGTCGGCAGCTGAGCCGCTGGGGCCCGCGATTCGAGTTGGCTCGGTCAGACCACTTCGGGCTCGCCGGCGCGAGCGCGGGCGCGCGCAGCGCCGCGCTTTTTGGGCGTGCTGGACTTGGCCCGATGGGGCGTGCCGGACTCTGCCCGAGCGGCACGCGCGGGCCGCGCCGGGCGGCGCGGCTGGAAGATGCCCCGCCCCGACATGGTCGGCGGCACCGGGCAGTCGATCAGATGGAGCACAGAGGGAGCGACATCGATCGGCTCGACCCACTCGGCCGGCGCGTCGAGATCGCTGCGCGCCACCAAGAGGAAGCCGATCGCGCTCGCGTTCTCGGACAGATAGCCGTGTTCGGCCTGCGGCCAGGGGGCGCGGAGTCGCTGCCGCTCCTGCGGGTCCGAGAGCGTGGCCAGGGCATTGGCGACGAAGCCATGGAGGTCGTGGGGGAAGAAGGTCACGCCGGCGCTCGCGCAGAAGAACGCATCGCCGTATCGCTTGTCCTCGAAATGGAGATTGTAGCCGGACAGCTCGTCCCGGCTCAGGAACCGGCCGAAAGAGCAGGGCGAGAAATATTCGCGCACGGCAAGTGCGGTATCGGCGTCGTGGAACCAGAATGTCGCCTTGGTGCTCTCGAGAAAGATCTCGTAGTCGTCGGCGCGCAGGCCGAGCACGCGGAGGTGCCGGCGCAGATCGACCACCTCATGCACCGATTCCATGCCGTGGTCCGATAGCACCGCGAGCGTGACGCCGTTGCGCTCGCACTTGGCGTGCAGGCCGGCCAGAAACGCATCGACGGCACGATAGCACCGCGCGACGCGGGTCTCGTCCCGCAGGTGCCAGCGCTGGACGTGCTCGAGGCAACGGACATCCGCCATCTCGAGCGCGTACTCGCCGTTGCCGACTTCCGCCAGCAGGCGGTCGAGCTGCTCATCACCGGCATGGTAGACGTAGTGCCCTTGCCACGCACCGACCGCGGTGAAGATCGAGGCCAGGCCGTTCACCGGGCGCAGCACCATCAACGGATCGCGCGCGCGCTGGATGTCGAAACGGCACGGCTCGAGGCGGCGCCTGCGGCGCGGGGGCATGGTGGCAAGAGGCACGGGGCCGGCAGCGACGTGCCACAGGCATTGCGCGGCCGTGGTCAGGGCACCCGGCACGAGGTCGATCACCCGCTCCACTAGGCGGCGGCGCTCCCAGTCGGGCTTCAGCCTCGGCCCCCACAGGCCATGCTGGTGCGGCCAGGTGCCGGTGAGCAGGGTGGCGAGCTGGTCGGTGGTCGGCTGGGCGCGAAAGCGCGCTCGGGGAAACGCGCCGAGCATGCCCGCGAGCTGAGGGCAGCGCTCGGCCGAGACGTCGCGCAGGTCGGCACCCGGGATATGGCAGATCAGCAGCTTCGGCATGGCGGGCGGCACGGATCCGCTTGTGGTCGATCGGGCGGCATAGCAAGGTCGCGGACGAGCACCTTGCCACGGGCCGGGTTAAGGAATCGCCTCACCGGCGGGGCGCCGTCACCCGAGCCGTCTGAAAAAATCGAGCAGGCCAGAGGTATGCGATGCGCGCTTTCACCACCCGCCCGGAGATCCTGGGCACCTTCGGGATGGTCGCCTCGACCCATTGGCTCGCCTCGGCGAGCGGCATGGCGATCCTCGAGAAGGGCGGCAACGCGTTCGATGCCGCGGTTGCGGCGGGGCTCGCGCTTCAGGTCGTCGAGCCGCACCTGAACGGGCCGGGCGGCGATCTGCCGATCATCCTCTACAGCGCCCGCGACGACCGGGTCCGGGTGATCTGCGGCCAGGGGGTGGCCCCACAGGCGGCGACGATCGAGTGCTATCGTGAGCTCGGCCTCGATTTGATCCCCGGCACCGGTCTGCTCGCCGCCACCGTGCCGGGCGCGTTCGACGCCTGGATGGTCATGCTGCGCGACTTCGGCACGCTCGGCCTGCGCGACGTGCTGGCGCCCGCGATCGCCTTCGCCCGCGAGGGCTATCCGCTGGTGCCGACGATCAGCGCTACGATCGAGCGGGTGAAGGAGCTGTTCGAGGCCGAGTGGCACAGCTCCGCCGCCATCTACCTGCCCGGTGGCGAGGTGCCCGCACCGGGCAGCCTGTTCCGCAACGTCGTGCTCGCCGAGACTTACGCCCGTATCATCGAGCAGGCGGAGCGGGCGAGCGGCGAGCGCGAGGCACAGATCGAGGCGGCGCGCCGCGCCTGGTACCATGGCTTCGTGGCGGAGACCGTCGACCGGTTCTGCCGCGAGACGGAGGTCATGGACAGCTCGGGCCGGCGCCACCGGGGTCTGCTCACGGCGGACGACATGGCGCGCTGGCAGGCGAGCGTCGAGACGCCCCTGACGTATGACTACCATGGCTATACGCTCTGCAAGCCGGGGCCCTGGAGCCAGGGTCCGGTCGCCCTGCAGCAGCTGGCGCTGCTCGCGGGCTTCGACCTCTTCGGGCTGTCGCCGACCGATCCAGAGTTCGTCCATCTCCTGGTCGAGTGCGCCAAGCTCGCGTTTGCCGATCGCGAGGCCTTCTACGGCGATCCCGCCTTCGTCAACGTGCCGATGAACATACTCCTGAGCGAGGCCTACAACGCGAGACGCCGCGAGCTGATCGGTGATGCGGCCTCGCTCGAGCTGCGCCCGGGTGCGATCGAGGGGTACGCCAATCGCATCCCCCGGCGGGCTCAGGGCTCCGGCGAGGATATCGCGCACGCCGGCGCGCACGGCGTCGGCGAGCCGACCGT
>CAZXYL010000645.1:0-3058 GCA_964644915.1 uncultured Geminicoccaceae bacterium | reverse complement strand
TCCCATGGGATCGTGAAAAGGAGCAGGAAGAAGAAGGCGTAAGCGACGTTACGCATGGCGATGCCCCTCGAGCAGCGCCAGATATTCCTCCACCGCACCCTCGGGCCGGAAGCGGACAAGCGCTTCGGGACCGGCCGAAGGTGGCGGATCATCCAGCACGTCCGAGATTGCGTCTGCCATGGCGGCGGCATTGCCGACCGGTACCAGCCGGCCCCAGCGACCATCCTCCAGAATCTCTCGCGCGCCGCCCGGGCAATCCGTGCTGACGACCGGACAGCCGCAGGCGAGGGCTTCGATCAATACTCCGGGCAGGCCTTCCGAGATCGACGACAAGACGAAAACACCGCAAGCGCGCATCAAGGGATAAGGATTGGCTGCAAAGCCGGGCAGCGCCACCCTGTCGGTAAGACCATGCTCATACACGAGCGCTTCCAGCTCTCTTCGCTTCTCCCCCTCGCCCAAGATCACGAGCCGTGCTGGACGCCGGTCGGCCATGGCCGCAAAGGCCCGGATCAGCATCGAGTGATCCTTTATGCCGACCAACCGGCCAGCCGTCAAAACGACCGGCGGCTCGCCGGGCCGAAACCACGGGTGATCCGCGGCCTCCTGCGATTGCTGGAACAGATCATCCGTCACGATCGGGTTGTAGATGACGTCGATGCGCTCGCGGCCGAATCCGGTGGTCACGGCCACGGCGTCGGCGACGCCGCTCGAGACCGCGACCACGGCCTCGGCGCGCGGGTAGAAGAGTCGCGCGAGGCCGCGGAACAGCTTTGCGCCCGCCGAGTTCGATCGCTGGCCGCCCGAGCCGGGCACACCGCGCTCGCTCACGACGACGGCCGTGGGCACGCGCGCCAGATCCCGAGCCCAGAGGGCGACGATATTGGCATGGGTCATGGCCGAGATGAGTCCGCGGGGACGCTCCTGCCGGAGATAACGCACGAGCGGCGGCAAGCTCCGGAGCACGCGGCCGGCGCGCAGATCGACCACCCGCACGGACTCCGGCACTTCCCCGAGATATGGCCCCTCCGCCTGCGGCAGTACCATGTCGACCTGCAGATCGCGCGAGGCGATGGCGCTCGCGAGCTTGAGCATGGAGCGCTCGGCGCCGCCGCCGCGCAGGGACGGTACGTAAAGCGCGATGCGGTCCCCCGGCTGCACCGGACGCGGCGCATCGGCGCTACGCACGCGCGTCCGTGCGGCCGACCTCACGACGAGGCTCCGCCGGCGCCGCGCAGCCGCGTCGTCACCAGCCGGGCGGAGCGGGCACGCAAGCCTCCGACGTTGAGGAGCCAGAGCATCACGGCGTAGGCGCCAACGCCGATGCCGACCTGGAGCGCCAGCCAGAGCGCGCCCGACTGGTCCAGCAGCGGCCACAGCAGCAGGCCCATGACCGCGGTCGCGAGCGCGATCCTGCAGGCCTCCAGGACGGGCAGGGGCAGCCGGAACACCTGCCTGCCCCAGTAGATGCTGAGCGCCAGGCCGACGGCGTACGCGACAAGCGTGGCCCAGGCGGCGCCGATCAGGCCGTAGCGCGGGATCCACCAGAGGTTCAGGAGGACATTGGCCGCCGCCGCGGCGCTGCTGATCCGGATCTGGTAGGCGGTGCGCCGGCCGAGCTGAAAGCTGAGGTCGCTGTAGAAGGTCTTCAGCTTCAAGAGCAGGATCGCGCAGGCAACCACCACCATGATGGCCGGGGCCGAGCCCTGGAACGCCTCGCCCAGCAGCACGCCCGCGATGTTCGGCGCGAGCAGCATCAGACCCGCGGTGGCAGGCAGGCAGAGGCCGAACAGCAAGACGAAATTGCGCTCGAGCTGCTGCCGCGCTCGTTCCACTCCGCCTTCCTCCAGGGCTCGTAACGCCAGCGGGAAAGCGGCTAGGTTGATGATCGCCCCGACCAAGCCAATGCTGCTGCCGGCGAGGTCGTAGGCCACCGCGTAGTGCCCGACCGCGCCCTCGTCGAGCAGCCAGCCGATCAGCAGGCGATCGGAGCCGTGGACCACGAACTCCAGAAGGCGGGTGAAGGTCAAGGGCGCACCGTAGATCAGCAGCTGTCGTCCGATCGCCGGGTCCGCATGGCGCGGCCGGACGCCACGCAGCTGTGCCGGCAGGGTGAGAGCGAGCGGCACCAGGCTGCCGAGGATTGTCCCCGCCAGCAGCCCGAAGACCCCCAAGCCGGCCTGAATCAGCACAGTCGCGAAGACGAGACCGAGGAGCGCCGAGGCGAGCGAGAGCAGGCCGTAGCGGCCGGGCGCCAACTCGCTGCGCGCGAGCTCAAGCTGCAGGTTGAACAGGCTGTGCACCCAGAGCATTGCGATCCCGAACAGCACGAGCAGGCGCACCGTTGCATCGTCCACCCAGAGCGCGACGATCCCACCCACGACGCCGCTGATCAGCGCGAGAATCGCAAAGGCCAGGAACAGAGTGGACATGAACGCAGCGCGGCGCTCGGCGTAGACGGGCCGAAAGCGCAGGAGCCCGCTTCTCAGCCACTGGAAACCGATCACGCTGGCGAGGGCCACGACAGCGCTCGCCAAGGCGTAAAGACCGTATTCGTTTGGGCTCAGGAGCCGCGTGTAGATGGCGATCGCGCCGACGCTGACCACGCCAGGCAAGCCGCGGGCGAGCAGGTAGAGGACGCTGTGGCGCAGGAGCATGCGGGCTGGATCGGCTTGCTTCGGATCAGGCCCGCCGTGGCCGGGCGCGGGTGGAGCACGGCGGCCGCGCCGGCGTAGGGACGGGCCGAGTCACTCTGCTCAACTCTGGTGCACGTCGGAGGTGCCTGCGCTCATACCATGGCCGGGTTCGCAACGCCAGCGCCTAGCGCGGACGCGCAGGTTAGATCAGCAACCTCAGCCCGGGGGGATTCCCCGGATAAGTCGATGACCTGCGGCCGAGGCCGCCGCCCTTCGCAGCGTGAGGGAGGGGAGCGATGAACGCCGACAAACCAGGAGGTGAGGTGCGTCCACGACCCAACCGAGACCCGCTCCAACGATCCGATCCCAGCGGCCGCAAGCCTCAGATCGCGACTGTGGCAAGCCTCTCGGGCTGGCCCAGG
>CAZXYL010000644.1:0-3382 GCA_964644915.1 uncultured Geminicoccaceae bacterium | reverse complement strand
CGGCCGATCCAGGACGCCGGCACCACGTGCTCGGCCTCGACCCGATGGGCGCGCGCGCTCCGGCCCTCGGTCGGATAGCCGCAACTCGCATGATCCGGCCGCAGCTCCGCATCGAAAGAACAGGCGCAATAAAGCGTCTCGCGACGATCGGCGAATACCTCGCCGTAGAGCCACTTCTTCGTCTCAGACCAGCTGTCGGCGGCGGGCAGTTCCGCGGCATCTACATCAACTTCAGGTGGATACAAATGCCATGCAATAAACAAAAATGGTAGAACAACGAGCAACGTCGCAAGGACACGGCCTGTAGCCGTCGCGGCCCCATATCGACTGTATTTGCTGCCCACCGCCCCACCGGATGATCGAAACGCGGCCCAGTATGGCACATCTGGTGTTGCTTTTCACTTACAGGCGGCGGACATCTTCCCCGCTGTGCCGCAGCGATGCTCCGCATCTCAACCGTTTTCATACCCGTGGCCGTGCAGGATCGATCGATGGACCTCGACTTCGAAGGCGTCATCCTGGAGTTCGTCCGGCACGGGCCGGTGGTGCGCGTGAGCGCCATGGACCCGAAGACCCTGACCGAGGTCGTCGTCCAGGGGCCGGCGTCGGCCGGGGAGGCGGACCTGCGCCGCGCCGTCCTGAAGAAGCTCGCCTGGGTGCTCGCGCGGCACGAGCGCAGCCGGTCCCGCCGCCGGCCCTGAGGCACGTCGCCCGATCGCCCGGCCCGGAGCTTCCGCGGCCGCGGGCCCGTTGTGCCGCGGGTTGCACGAGGGTCGGACGAGTGGACGAATTGCGGCTCAGCACCGAAGCCGTGTGCTTCGTCGTCACCCGGGCGCGCGCGGTGATCACCTAGGCGCCGGGTCCCCTGCGGGTCAGGCGCCGCGGGCGATGAAGCCGGGGTTCCTGAAGCCGGGCTTGCGATAGAGGAAGGGCCGGCCGTCCAGGGTCGTCATGCGCCCGCCCGCGGCGAGCAGGATCGCATGCCCGGCCGCGGTGTCCCATTCCATGGTCGGGCCGAAGCGCGGGTAGAGGTCGGCCTTGCCCTCGGCGACCAGGCAGAACTTGAGCGAGCTGCCGGCGGCGATGCGCCCGATCACGCCCTCCCGTTCCAGGAAGGCCTCGGTCTCGGAATCCGAGTGCGAGCGGCTCACGACCGCGACCGTGCCCGCGGGCGGCCGCGGCCGCGCGGCGATCCGGCGCGTCTCGTCGTCGCCTTTGGCATAAGCCCCTTCGCCGGCCAGCCCCCACCAGGTCCGGCCCTGCGCCGGTGCTGTGACCACGCCGAAGACCGGTGCCCGCTGCTCGATCAGCGCGATGTTGACCGTGAACTCGCCGTTGCGGCTCAGGAACTCCTTGGTGCCGTCGAGCGGGTCGACCAGCCAGAACGGCCCGTCGTCCAGGTCGGGGACGTCGCCGGCCGCGACTTTCTCCTCGGCGACCGCGGGCATCTCGGGCGCAAGGGCCGCAAGCCCGGCCAGGATCACCGCCTCGGCCGCCTCGTCCGCCGCGGTGACCGGCGAGGCGTCGGCCTTGGCACGCACCTCGGTCCCGGTCGCGTAATGCTCGAGGATCACCCCGCCCGCGCGCTCGGCAAGCGCCACCAGCGCGGGCACGAGAGAGCAGGGGACCGGCATCAGACCTCGGGCGCGAACTTGCGCTCGACGTAGCTCACCAGCTCGCTGAGGCAGTCCTCGACGCTCAACAGGTCCGTGCGCACGATCAGATCCGGGCTCTCCGGCGGCTCGTAGGGCGAGGTGATGCCGGTGAACTCGGGAATGTCGCCGGCGCGCGCCTTGCGGTACAGCCCCTTGGGATCGCGGCCCTCGCAGACCTCGAGCGACGCGCTGATGTAGACCTCATGGAAGCCGAGCGCTCCGTTGCCGCCGGACAGGCGCTCCGCGGCGCGCCGGGCGCGCTCGCGATCCGCGCGGTAGGGCGAGATGAACGAGCTGATGACGAGGAACCCGGCATCGGCGAACAGGCCGGCGACCTCGCCGACGCGGCGGATGTTCTCGGCCCGGTCCTCCGGCGAGAAGCCGAGGTTGGCGTTGAGGCCGCTCCTGATGTTGTCGCCGTCGAGCACGTAGACGTGATAGCCCTTGGCGAACAGCCGCGCCTCCAGCGCGAGCGCCAGGGTCGACTTGCCGGCACCCGAGAGGCCGGTGAACCAGAGCACGCCGCCCTTGTGCCCGTTGCGCAGCGAGCGCGCGGCGCGCGGCACGCCGTGGCCGACCGCGGTGATGTTGGTCGAGCGCAGGGTCACGAGGCCCCGCTGGTCCGGATAGCCCTCCATCGAGACGATGCCGCCGCCGACCGGCAGATGGTCCTGGAGGAGGACGAAGCGGCCGGTGGCCGGGTTGCGCTCGTGCTCGTCGAGTGCCAGGAGGCCGCGGGTGCGCAGCACCACCTCGGCGACCCCGTTGCGCTCGACCGCCTCGGCCTCCCGGGAGGACAGATCGCCCGTGTCGATGACGCGATCGAGCGACTGCACCGTGACCTCGGTCTCGGTGGTGTGCAGCTTCAAGGTGTAGCGGCCGCCCGCGCGCAGCGGCTCGTGCCCGAGCCAGAACAGCCGGCCGCGGAACACGTTGGTCTCGACCGGCGGGTCGTCGAGGTGGCTCGCGACCTCGCCGCGCTCGACGAAGATCTGCTCGTCCAGCGTGATCCCGACCGACTGTCCCGCCTCCGCCTCGCTCGGGGGCAGGGCCACGTTCCAGGCCTCGATCGAGGCGACCCTTGCGGTCTTGTTCGAGGGCGAGAAGATCACTTCGTCCCCGACCTCGAGCCGGCCGGATTCGATCCGCCCGGCCAGGATGCGCCGCTGATCGAACTTGTAGACGTCCTGGATCGGCAGGCGCAGCGGCCGCAAGGTCGGCTGCTCCATGGCCTCGAAGCGATCGAGCGCGTCCAGCACCGTGGGGCCCTGGTACCATGGCATCGCCTTGCTGCGGGTCGCGATGTTGGTGCCGTCGCGCGCCGAGATCGGGATGAAGTAGCCGGGCTCGATGCCGAGCTGGTCGAGATAGTCGCGGTAGTCCTCGGCGACCTCGCCGAAACGGTCGGCGCTGTGCCCGACGAGGTCCATCTTGTTGACCAGCACCGCGACCTGGCGCACGCCCAGCAGGTGCAGCAGATAGCCGTGGCGGCGCGACTGCTCGCGCACCCCTTCCTTGGCGTCGATGAGCAAGAGCGCTGCCTCGCTCATCGCCGCCCCGGTGACCATGTTC
Organism: uncultured Geminicoccaceae bacterium; assembly: GCA_964644915.1. GTDB lineage: Bacteria > Pseudomonadota > Alphaproteobacteria > Geminicoccales > Geminicoccaceae > CAZXYL01. Next base: position 155 of record CAZXYL010000644.1, on the reverse strand, counting down.
TTGAGGAATTCCCGGTGCCCCGGCGCATCGATGATGACGTAGTCGCGGGTCTTGGTCCGAAAGCGGATCTGGGCGGTGTCGATGGTCACGCCCTGGTCGCGCTCGGCCTGCAGCGCGTCCATGAGAAACGCCCACTCGAACGGCATGCCGCGCCG
>CAZXYL010000643.1:0-2692 GCA_964644915.1 uncultured Geminicoccaceae bacterium | reverse complement strand
ATCCGCGCCGTCGCCGGTCGCTTCCTGGTCGACGACACGGCCCTGCCGCGGCTCCGCGAGATCGAGCCGAGCCAGCCCCTGGACGCGACCTACAACACGAGCGTGGGCGCCCTCTCGCTCGCCTTCAACCGCGTGCGCGTGGCCTGGGGTGGCGACAGCGCGGCCGAGGTGGTGAGCCTGCCGCCACTCGACGAGGCGCGCTTCGAGCGGGCGCCGCCGGGGCGGCTGCCGCCGGGCGGCGTCGAGCTCGCGCGTGCCGGCGACGAGGCCGTGGTGTGGCGCATCGCCAGCGGCGCTCGGCGGGATCTCTGGCTGCCGGTCAAGGACCCCGGGTTGCACGCCGGGCACGTGTTCCGCTGGCTGGCGCGCGCGCAGGGCCTCGAGCTGGGCCTGCCCCAGCGCGGCGCCGCGCCCGCGGATGCCGACGTAGTGGCGGTCCACGAGAGCCCGCCGTTGCGCCAGCTGGTGCGCGACATGCTGGTCTACAGCAACAACATGATGGCCGAGGTGATCGGTTTGTCGGCAGCGCAGCGGCTCGACCCCGAGTCGACCGGCCATGAGAACGCGGCAGAGCTGCTGCTGGATCACCTCCGGCTTCTAATCCCGCAGGTGGATTGGCAGAACGCGGCGCTCGGCAATTTCTCCGGCCTCGACAGCGAAGGCCGCATGACGCCGCGCCAGCTCGCGGCGCTGGTGCGTTACGGCTGGCGCACCGAGGCGCTCGCCGCCCTGTTGCCGGGCAGCGGCTGGTCGGGCACGCTCGAGCAGCGCCTGAACGGGAGCGCGGCGCTCCGGGTGTGGGCCAAGACCGGCACCGTGCACTATGGCAGCGCGCTCGCCGGCTACCTGCTGCCCGAAGACGGCCGGCCGGCGGTGTTCGTGACCATGGTCTCGGACATCGGCGCGCGCACGGCCTACGATGCCCGGCGGCGACCCAATTCCGCGGCCGACCGGGCCGCCCGCGCCTGGAACGCCCGGGCACGGGCCCTGCAGGACGACCTGGTCGAGACGTGGCTCCAGCCCTTGCCGACCAGCTGACCAGCAGAGCCCGAGCGCGCGGCCGACCACGAGCCCGTCGACGGTAGCGCGGCGCGCCGGGTCCCCGAGCGGCGCCTCGAGGACCCGGGAGCGCGTGCGCCTCAGTTCTCGACCTGCCGCTCGTAGGCCTCGAGGATGTCGTCGAAGTACGGGCCGATCGGGAACGCCTGGCCCTTGCTCGCCAGCTCCTCGGGCGTGACGTCGGCGAACAGCTTGTTCCAGGTGGCCTCGTCGATCGCCTGCTGGATGTGCTCGGCGTCGATGCCGGGGTACCAGTTGAACTGCTTGACGATGCCCTCCGCCTGGATCTCGGGCGAGGTCGCGAACTCGATGAACTTGCGCGCCGCCTCCTTGTTCGCGGCCTTGGCCGGCGTCACGTAGTACATCGGCTGGCCCGGCATGCCCGGCTCGATCAGCTTGAGCTTCATGTCCGGCGCCACCCGGCCGTCCGCCTGCCAGGTGTAGAACATGTCGACCCAGACCGGCCCCATCGCGATCTCGCCGCGATTGAGCATGTCCAGCGTGCCGGCGTTGCCGGGCGTGAGCGTGACGTACTGGTTGAAGTCACGCAGCTCGGCCAGCGCCTCGTCCCAGTTCTCCTCGAGCGCCGGGTCGTAGGGCCCCTTCATCAGCTGCTCGCCCTGGCCGGTGTGCGCGTACATCCAGCCGACCACGAAGCTGACCCCGGACATGCCGTTCTTGATGCCGTTGTAGCCGAAGGCGCCGGGGTTGTCCTGCACCCACTGCTTGAGCTCCTCGTACGAGGCCGGCGGCTCGGCGACCAGGCTCGGGTGGTAGGCGAGCGCGGTCTGGCTGTGGAACATCGGCATGACATAGCCGGAGACGTTCGCACCCAGCGCGTTCTCGGCGGTCTCCCGGCTCACCAGGTCGCCCGTCTCGATATCGTCCCGGTAGGCGTCGAGCAGGCTTTCCTCGACCATCTGGCCGGCCATCTTCTGGTGGATCACGGCAACGTCGGTATCCCACGCCTCGTTGCCGGCCTTGGACTGCGCGTCCAGCTTCTCGTAGATCTTCTGCGAGCCGGCATCGCCCGGGCCGGTGCCGCTGACCTGGATGCGGACGTCCGGGTTCAGCTCCTCGAAGCGCGGTGCCAGGAAGTCGGTCACGTACTCGACCATGTTCTCGGAACCTGCCGTGACCACGTTGAGCACGGTCTCGGCCGATGCCGACCCCGCGCCCGGCAGCGCCAGCAAGGCGACGGCGGCCGACGTCGTCAGCACACGTCTGGTAAGCGTCATCTCACCCTCCCTGATGCGGCCGGCCGCCATCGGCCGGCGTGCCTCATGCCTCTCGATCCCCATCCTCCGCCCGCTCGTCCGGGTAGAGGTGCAGCCCGGCGGCCGGCAGGCAGATGCCGACCGGCTCGCCGCTCGCGAACCGCCGGGCGTCGTCGACGAAGTACTCCTGCCCGCCGACCGAGACAGCATAGCGATAGAAGCCGCCCGGATACGAGCACTGCCGGATCCGGCCGTGCAGGACCAGGCTGTCCGGCCGCGTCTCGCCCCGGGGCACGAGCCGGGCGGCCTCGCTCCGGAAATGCACGATCGCCCGGCCGTCGGCGCCGTCGACGAGGTTCAGCTCCGGCTCCGCGCCGCGCTCGCCCGGGCCGAACGCGGCGGCGTCGTTGACGGGC
>CAZXYL010000642.1:0-4800 GCA_964644915.1 uncultured Geminicoccaceae bacterium | reverse complement strand
GGACGATGATATTCGAATGCGTACATACTGGAGCCCCCCTTATTCCGCCGCCTGCGGCAGATGCGTCTGCTGGATGGCGCGCCAGAGCTTCTCGGGCGTCGCCGGCATGTCCACCCGGGTGCCGCCGAGCGCGTGCGCGATCGCGTTCATCACGGCAGCGGGCGCCGCGATCGCCCCCGCCTCACCGCAACCCTTCACGCCCAGCGGGTTGTGCGGGCAGGGTGTCTCCGTCAGGCCCACCTTGAAGGTCGGGAAGTTCTGGGCGCGCGGCATGCAGTAGTCCATGTACGAGCCGGTCAAGAGCTGTCCGCTCTCCAGATCGTACACGCAGCCTTCGAGCATGGCCTGCCCGACCCCCTGGGCGATGCCGCCGTGCACCTGTCCCTCGACGATGGTGGGATTGATCACCTTGCCGAAGTCGTCGACCGCGGTGAACGCCACGATCTCGGGCACCCCCGTCTCCTCGTCGATCTCGACCTCACAGACGTGGGTCCCGGCCGGGAAGGTGAAGTTCGCCGGATCGTAGAAGGCGTTCTCCTCCATGCCTGGTTCGACCCCCTGCGGGTAGTTGTGCGGCACGTACGCCGCGAACACGACCTCGCCGATCGACTTCTTCCGGTCGGTGCCGCGCACGGTGAAGCTGCCGTCCTTGAACTCGATGTCGGCCTCGGACGCCTCGAGCAGGTGGGCCGCGATCTTCTTGCCCTTCTCGATCACCTTTTCGGCTGCCTTGACGATGGCCGAGCCCCCGACGGCGGCCGAGCGGGAGCCATAGGTGCCCATGCCGAACGGCACCTGGCCGGTATCGCCATGGACGATGTCGACGTTGGCGATCGGCACGCCGAGCTTGTCGGCCACGATCTGGGCGAAGGTGGTCTCGTGGCCCTGGCCGTGGCTGTGCGACCCTGTGAACACCTGGACAACCCCGGTGGGCGCGAAGCGGATCTTGGCCGATTCCCACAAGCCCACGCCGCCGCCGAGCGCGCCCACGACCGAGGAGGGCGCGAGCCCGCAGGCCTCGATATAGCAGGACAGGCCGATGCCGCGCAGCTTGCCACGCGCCTGCGATTCCCGCCGCCGCTGCTCGAAGCCGGCGTAGTCCGCGAGGCGCAGCGCCTCGTCGAGGTTGGCCTGGTAATTGCCGCTGTCGTACTGCACGGCCACCGGCGTCTGGTAGGGGAAGGCGTCCGGCGGCACGAAGTTGCGCCGCCTGAGCTCCGCCGGGTCGATGCCGAGCTCGCGCGCGGCCTCGTCCACGATGCGCTCGACCACGAAGGTCGCCTCGGGCCGCCCGGCGCCACGATAGGCGTCGACCGGGGTGGTGTTGGTGTAGACCGCGTCGGTCTCGACGTAGACCGCGGGCGTCGTGTACTGCCCGGCGAGCAGCGTGCCGTAGAGGTAGGTCGGGATCGAGGACGCGAAGGTCGAGAGATACGCGCCCATGTTGGCGGTCGTGTGCACGCGCAGGCCGAGGAACTTGCCGTTCTCGTCCAGCGCCAGCTCGGCATGGGTGATGTGGTCGCGGCCGTGCGCGTCGGTCAGGAAGCTCTCGGCGCGCTCACACGTCCACTTCACCGGGCGGCCGACCTTCTTCGCCGCCCAGACGCAGGCGCATTCCTCGTTGTAGATGAAGATCTTGGAGCCGAAGCCGCCGCCCACGTCCGGGGCGACGACCCGCAGCTTGTGCTCGGGCGCCAGGCCCACGAACGCCGACATCACGAGCCGGTGCACGTGCGGGTTCTGGCTGGTCACGTAGAGGGTGAAGCTCTCCGCGCCCGGATCGTAGTCGCCGATCGCGGCGCGCGGCTCGATCGCGTTCGGGATCAGGCGGTTGTTGACGATGTCGAGCCTGGTGACGTGCTTCGCCCGGGCAAAGGCCTCGTCGGTCGCCGCCTTGCCGCCGAGCTCCCACTCGTAGGCGGTATTGCGGGCGATCTCGTCGTGCACCAGCGGGGCGCTCGCATCGCGCGCCTGGGTCGCATCGATCACCGAGGGCAGCTCCTCGAAGTCGACCTCGACCAGCTCGGCCGCGTCGCGCGCCTGGCTGTAGCTCTCGGCGATCACCATACCGTAGGGATCGCCGACGTAGCGCACCCGGTCCTTGGCCAGCACGGGGTGCGCGCCGACCTTCATCTGCGCGCCGTCCTTGGAGTGGATCATCCAGCCGCAGATCAGGTTGCCGACGCCGTCGGCAGCGAGCTGCTCGCCGGTCAGCACGGCGACGACGCCCGGCGCCCTGGCGGCGGCGGCAGCATCGATGCTCCTGATGCGGGCGTGGGCGTGCGGGGAGCGGAGAAAATACGCGTAGGTCTGCTGGGGACGGTTGATGTCGTCGGTGTAGTGCCCGCGACCGGTGATGAAGCGGAAGTCCTCCTTGCGGAGGACGCGCTGGCCGATGCCGTCGCTGGCCATGGCCTCAGCCCCTCATCTCGACAGCCGCGGCTTTGATGGCCTTGACGATATTGTGATAGCCGGTGCAGCGGCAGAGATTGCCCTCGAGCCATTCGCGGATGTCGTGGTCCGAGGGATCGGCGTTGTGCTGCAAGAGGTCGATCGCGCTCATGATCATGCCCGGCGTGCAGAAGCCGCACTGGAGCGCGTGATGCTCGCGGAACGCCGCCTGCATCGGGTGGAGCTGGCCGTTCTTGGCCAGGCCTTCGATCGTGGTGACCTCGGTCCCGTCCGCCTGGACCGCGAACAGGGTGCAGGCCTTGATCGACTTCCCGTCCACGTGCACGACGCAGGTACCGCACTGGCTGGTGTCGCACCCCACGTGCGTGCCGGTGAGCCCGAGATGCTGCCGCAGGAAATCGACCAGAAGGGTGCGCGGCTCGACCTCCCGCGTCACTGCCTGGCCGTTGACCGTCATGGACACGCTGGCCATCGCTCTCTCCCCTGATGCCCCCAATGCGCCGCAGAGGTCGCCGTCAACGTCAGCGGCGATTGCGCGGCGTCTCGCATTCCTCGAAGCAGCCCGAAGCTAAGTGAGCGGCCAGGGGCCGTCAACGCCCAAGCGGGGGCTCGCTCCCTGCTCGGTCGGCGGTCGCAGGCCGCGGAATTCCGGACCTTCAGCGGAACATCATGATGATGAGCATGATCACGAGGATGGCCGCCGCCGCCCACACGAAGCGGTTCTGCGCAAGGCTCGCGAACGTGTCGCCCGCAGGCTCGGGCGCGCGCGCGGGCTCACCCCGCGGCGCTTCCACCGCCGGCGGTCGAGCGGCTTCCGCAGCCGGCGGCCGAGCGACTTCCTCAGCCGGCGCCGGTGGCTCGACCGCCGGAGGGGCAGCGGCCGGGGTCAGCTGCTTGCGGAAGTTGTCGAAGAACTGGTCCGCCATCTTCTTGGCGGTGCCCTGGATCAGGCGGGAGCCGAGCTGGGCGAGCTTGCCGCCGACGTCGGCCTTGGCGGTGTAGGTGAGCACGGTCTCCGCGCCGTCCTCCCGCAGGTGCACATCGGCGCCGCCCTTGGCGAACCCGGCCGCCCCGCCCTTGCCCTCGCCGCTGATCGTGTAGCTTTCGGGGGCGTTGATGTTCTGGAGCACGACGTGGCCGTTGAAGGTCGACTTGACCGGCCCGACCTTGGCCACGACCCTGGCGGCGAACTCGTTCTCGGCGACGCGCTCGAGCGACTGACAGCCCGGAATCGACGCCTGGAGGATATCGGGATCGTTCAGGGCCTGCCAGACCCGCTCCCGTGCTGCCGGAATCCGGTATTCCCCGGTCATGTCCATGACGATTCCCCCGGTGCGCTCCTGCTGTGCGGCCGAACCTACATGGCCGGTGCCGGCTCGGCAATATGACCGGCCGCGGGCGTTCCCAAAGCGGGCAGCGTTGGTCACAATGGGGGCTCACGAGCGCATCGAAAGCGCCGGCGAAGGACCATCCGATGTCGTCAGAGGTCATCATCACCTGCGCGGTGACGGGCAATCTCACCCGGCCCGACCAGCACCCGAACCTGCCGATCACGCCCGAGCAGATCGCGGATGCCGCGATCGATGCGGCCAGGGCCGGTGCCGCGATCGCCCATATCCACGTGCGCGATCCGAAAACCGGCGCGCCATCGATGGAGCTCGCCCACTACCGCGAGGTGGTGGACCGCATCCGCGCCAGCGACACGGACCTGATCATCAACCTGACCACCGGCCCGGGCGGGCGCTTCGTGCCGAGCGAGGACGACCCCAAGGTCGCCGCGCCCGGGTCGACGCTCGTGCGCCCCGAGCGGCGGGTCGAGCATGTGGTGGCGCTCAGGCCCGAGATCTGCTCGCTCGATCTCAACACGATGTGGTTCGGCAACGCGGTCGTGATCAACACGCCGCGCAACGCCACGATCATGGCCGAGGCGATCCGTGAGGCGGGCGTGATGCCGGAGCTCGAGGTGTTCGACACAGGCGACCTCCAGCTCGCGCATCAGCTGCTGGCGGACGGCGTGCTCGCGCACCCGCCCCTGTTCCAGATCGTGCTCGGGATCCGGAACGGCTTCCCCGCCACGCCCGAGACCCTGATGTTCGCACGCACGCTCCTGCCGCCGGACGCGATGTGGGCGGCCATGGGCATCGGGCGGATGGAGTTCCCGATCGTGGCGCAGGCGTGCCTGCTCGGCGGCCACGTCCGGGTCGGGCTCGAGGACAACCTCTATCTCGAGAAGGGCGTGCTCGCGCCCTCCAACGCGGCGCTGGTCGAGCGCGCCGCCCAGATCGTGCAGCTCCTGGGGCGGACGGTCGCCACGCCCGCCCGGGCGCGCCGGATCCTGGGTCTCGCGTGAGGTGTGCCCGGCTCAGGACGGAGCCGTCGTGCCGCCGT
>CAZXYL010000641.1:0-7959 GCA_964644915.1 uncultured Geminicoccaceae bacterium | reverse complement strand
AGCGCCAGCTGCTCCTCGAACTGCTGGTCGGAGCCCTGCTTCGCCTCCATGACGAAAGCGCTGCGCCGGTAGAGGTCGATCGAGCCGGTGCTGGTCGAGCCGTCGGAATGCTGAAACCTGACCGGGTATTCGAAGCGGTAGCGGTCGCGCGCCGGATCGGACGTGGCCGGTTCCGGACGAGGGACGCCAAGGTTGTCGCACAGCTCGCTGGCGAAGGGCTGGAAGTTGGCGCGCTCGGCGGCGCTGGAGGTAGACCAGCGGGTGACGAAGGCGGCCGGCTGGTCCCTGAGCGCGGGATCCTCCTGGCGCAACTGCATCTGGTCGACCGCCGGATCTCCAGCTCGGAGGCGATAATTGCCCCAGAGTAGCACGCGTGCCGGTCACGTCCACCTTTCGTGGCGTGCGATCCTCAGGAGACGCCTTCCGGCCCGTGCCGCGCGCGCTCGACCAGTGGGGTGAGCGGATGCTCGGCGCGGGCGCCGAGCTGGCCCAGAATCGCGGCGGCGGCAAGCGAGCCCAGCCAGCCGCTCTGTGATGGCGAAAGGCCGTGGGTCAGGCCATAGAGCAGGCCCGCGGCGTAGAGGTCGCCCGCCCCGGTGCTGTCGACCACCCGTTCGACCGGCGCCGCCGGCACGGCATGCACCCCATCGGCGGTCGCGATCACCGAGCCCAGCTCGCTGCGGGTGAGCGCCGCGAGCCGGCAGTGCCGGCGCGCCTGGTCGACCGCGTCCGCGAACGCGTTCGCCCGATAGAGGCTGGTGATCTCGGCCTCGTTCGCGATCAGGATGTCGACGTGCTCCTCGATCAGCGGCACGAACTCGTCGCGCCAGCGCTCGACGCAGAACGGGTCCGAGAGCGTGAGCGCGATCTGCCGGCCGTGGCGGTGCGCCAGCTCGGCGGCCTTCAGGCAGGCGGCCTTGGCCCCGGGCCGGTCCCACAGATAGCCCTCGAGATAGGTGACCCTGGCGGCGGCGACGGTCTCCTCCTCGACGTCCTCGGGGCCGAGCTCGACGCAGGCGCCGAGATAGGTGCCCATGGTGCGTTGCGCGTCGGGCGTCACGAACACCAGGCAGCGCGCCGTGGCCGGGCCGCGCTCGAGCGGAGCTGTGTCGAACGCGACCCCGGCGGCGCGGATGTCGTGGCCGAAGATCTCGCCCAGCTGATCGTCGCGCACCTTGCCCACGTACGCCGCCCGGGCGCCGAGCGAGGCGAGTGCCGCCATGGTGTTGGCGCAGGAGCCGCCGGACATCTCGAGCGCCGGCCCCATGCCGGCGTAGAGCGCGCGCATGCGCGCCTCGTCGAGCAGCGTCATCGTGCCCCTCGCGAGCCCCAGCCGGCCCAGCAGCCGGTCGTCCGCCTCGGCGATCACGTCCACGATCGCGTTGCCGAGGCCCAGGACGTCGAAGCGGGCGGGCGGCCCGGCCATGCGCTCTCCTTTCTTCCGCTGGCGGCGGACGCACGGAGTATAGGAGCCGGCCCAGGACGGGCAAGCGGCCGGGGAAACCTCGGCCGCAGGGGTTTACATCGGCCGCAGGCCGCCCATATCGGGGGCGCATCTTCTCGCGCCAGCGGATCGCATGCTCACCGCCCTCGTCCTCGCCTTCCGGCAGCTCGCCGACCCGCCCGTGCAGCGGCTGGTGCTGCGCTGCGCGGCCCTGGCGCTCGCGACCTTCGTGTGCCTGGTCGTGGGTGTGGGTCTTGGCGTGGCCGCGCTGGACGTGACGGGGCTGGTCTGGCTCGACGCGCTGATGGCCTTCGCCGGCTCGGGCGTCGCCCTGCTCTTGGCCTGGCTGCTGTTCCCGGTGACGGTCGTCGCCACCCTCAACTTCTTCGCCGAGGAGGTGGTCGATGCGGTCGAGCGCAAGCACTATCCGAGCCTGCCGCCGGCACGGGGCCTGTCGTTCGCGGATTCGACCTGGGCGACGCTGCGGCTGGTCGGCATCGGCGTGGCCTTGAATCTCCTGGCCCTGCCGTTCTATCTGGTGCCGGGTCCGAACGTGCCGATCTATCTGGCGCTCAACGGCTACCTGCTCGGTCGGGAGTACTTCGAGCTGGTGGCGCAGCGCCGGCTGGCGCGACCTCAGGTGGCCGCGCTCCGGCGGGCGCTGCGTGCCCGGGTGTGGTTCGCCGGTGTCGTGATCGCGGCGATGCTGATGGTGCCGTTCCTCAACCTCGTGGCGCCGGCGGTCGCCGCGGCGTTCATGGTGCATCTGTTGCAGCGCTGGCAGGCCCGTGTGGCCGCCGCGCGCGGGTACGGCGAGTCGATCACAGGTGAAATGAGGCCGATTCGGTCCTACCGTGACGGAAGTGTTTGACTTCCCCGGATTCCGTCGCTAATCGTTCGTGAACGCCATTTTGGCACCTCTTAGGGCGTAGTTAGGGTTCCTCGTTAAGAGATCACTGCAGGATCCTGAAAGCCGAGGGTTGCGTCGCCATGTTCCGCAAGAAAGATAGCGAGTCCGAGGCTCCGGCCAGCAACGAGGGGGCGTTCCGCCGGCCGGTCGGGGAAGGTCCCGGCAAGGCGGCCCCGCAGCCCGAGCTGCCCCGCCGCAAGGTCGACCTGCCCAGTGCGCCCGGGGGCGCCGCGGCGCCGGCGGGCGCGGCCGCAGCGGGCGAGACGGCGGCCACCGGTCTGGCGACGGGCGAGCGCCCCGAGCCCGAAAAGTTCGGCGGCAAGCGGCTCATCGTCGGCGAGGGCATCCGCCTGAGCGGCGAGATCAGCTCCTGCGACCGGCTGGTGGTCGAGGGCGAGGTCGAGGTCACCCTGAACGATACCCTGGCGCTCGAGATCTCGAGCTCGGGGCGGTTCACCGGCGGCTGCGAGGTCGAGGAAGCCGACATCAGCGGCGTCTATGAGGGCGACCTCACGGTGCGCCGGCGCCTGTTCGTGCGCAGCAGCGGCAAGCTCACCGGCACGATCCGCTATGGCGAGCTCGAGCTCGAGCGCGGCGGCCAGATCGCCGGCAACGTGAGCGTGCTCGATAGCGGCGGCGGCACCGGCATCGGCGGCAGCTCCGTAAGCGAGCGGTCGCGATCGCCCCTGTTCAGCGGCGCTGCGGCTTCCGACGAGGAAGCGGACAAGCCCTGATCGACCGCGGGCGGACGCCGCGCGCTCACGCGGGGCGTCGCCGATGCGCGCTGCACGCCCGGGCGTGCGGTGCGCGCTAGCATTTGTTGATCCATTCGTGATCTGATGGCGCACCCGGGGTCGGATCGGCTCGGGTGGATGATCGGCGGGCCGGCCGAAGACGCCGGGCAGGGTAAAGAACGCACCCGCCGGCTCGGCCGCAGGGGCCGGGTCTCGGCCGGGCCGCCTTCGCCGGCCATCGGCTCGAGGAGCACCCGACCGCTCGGCCCGCCGGAGCGTCCAGCCGGGACATGGCGTTGTTGCGCCGTCGGTATGTCGCCGGCGGCGGGCTCGTATGGCGAGTTGGCGTGTCTGCGACCGAGATTCTGATCGAGCTGCTGGGGGCCGTAGCGCTGCTCCTGTGGGGCACGCGCATGGTGCGCACCGGCATCCTGCGCGCGTTCGGCGCCGATCTCCGCCACCTCCTGCGCGTCTCGTTGCGCAACCGTTTCCTGGCCTTTCTGGCCGGGCTCGGCGTCACCGGCATGCTGCAGAGCAGCACGGCGACGGCGCTGGTGGTCGCCTCCTTCGCCGGCCGCGGCCTCGTCGCCACCGGGCCGGCGCTGGCGGTGATGCTCGGCGCCGACATCGGCACGACGCTGGTCGCCCAGGTGCTCTCGCTCGACATCGGCTGGCTGGCACCGATCCTGATCCTTTTGGGCGTGATCGCCTATCTGGGCGCCGCAGCCTCCAACTATCGCGAGCTCGGCCGGGTCGCCGTGGGCCTCGGTCTGATGCTGCTGGCGCTGCGCCTGATCATCGGGGCCTCGGCGCCGATGCACGATGCGCCGATCCTCAAGGAGCTTTTCACCGCGCTCGCCGACGAGGTGCTGCTCGCGGTGCTGCTGGCGGCCCTGTTGACCTGGCTCGCGCACTCCAGCCTGTCCGTGGTCCTGCTCGTGATGTCGCTCGCCGTCGTCGAGGTCGTCTCCCTGCCGCTCGCCGGGACGCTGGTGCTGGGCGCCAATCTCGGCGGCGCCCTGCCGGCGCTGACGGCGACCTTCGGCGAGCCTCCGGCCGGCCGGCGCATCGCGGTGGGCAATCTTCTGTTCAAGCTGATCGGCGTGGTCGCCGTCCTGCCCTTCGTGGGCCTGCTGGTGCCCTGGATCGCGCTCCTGGAATCCGATCCCGCGCGCTTCGTGGTCAATTTCCACACTGCCTTCAACGTGGCGCTGGGCCTCGCCTTCATCATGCTCACCGGCCCCGTGGCAAACCTTTGCGCCCGGCTGCTCCCCGACCGGCCGGTGGAGGAGGACCCCGGGCGACCGCGATATCTCGATCGCACCACCATGGACACGCCGGGCCTGGCGCTCGCCTGCGCGGCGCGCGAGGTGCTGCGCATGGGGGATCTCGTCGAGACGATGCTGCGCGAGGCCTTCGATGTCATCAAGCGCAACGACCGCCCCAAGCTGGAGTGGATGCAGAACCTGGACGATGCCGTGGATCGCCTGCACGAGGCGATCAAGCTGTTCGTGACCGACGTCACCCGCGAGCCGCTCAGCTCCGGCGAGAGTCGGCGCGCCGCCGAGATCCTGTCCTTCGCCACCAACCTCGAGCACATCGGCGACATCATCGACAAGAGCCTGCTGGAGCTCGCCGACAAGAAGATTCGCCAGCAGCTGCGCTTCTCCCACGAGGGCTGGAACGAGATCGACGCGCTGCGCAGCCGTGTCGCCGACAATCTGCAGATGGCGCTCGGGGTCTTCATGTCGGGCGACATGACGATCGCGCGCCGGCTGATGGACGAGAAGATCGCGGTGCGCGAGGCCGAGCGGCAGGCGGCGGAAAATCACCTCGGCCGCCTGCGCGCCGGACGGCCCGAGAGCATCGATTCCAGCGCGCTCCACCTCGACATCCTGCGCGACCTCAAGCGCATCCATTCGCACATCTGCGCCGTCGCCTACCCGCTGCTCGACGAGGCGGGGCAGCTCTACCGCTCGCGGCTCAAGCGCGTCGAGCGTCGTGCCATGGAGGAGGACAAGAGGAGCGAGCGTGCGCCGGCCGCCGAGGTCAGGCCCGAAACGCTCGAGGCCAGGCCCGAGACGCAGGACGCCGGGCGCGAGGCGCGTCCGGCCGCCGGGGCTGCCGCCGAGGAATCGGCCGCCGACGTCTCCGACCAGGTGTTCGGGAGCGGCGATCAGGGGCCGGAGGACGCGGAGCTGCCGCCGCGCCGGCGCCAGGCGGGTTCCGGCGGCTGACTCAGGCGGTCAGGTCGACCACGCGCCCGCGCAGCGGCTCCGCCTTGCCCCGCTGTCGTCGCCGGCGATCGTGGCGGGCCGCGCGGCGCATCTCCTCCGGCGTCGCCGGGCCGGGCTGCGCCCGCCCGTAGCCCTGGAACTCTATCGCCGGCCGCTCGGTCCTGCCGAGGCGCTCGATCATACCGCTGGGGCGAATCACGTTCATCCGCGATCTCCGCCGAGGCCGCTCGCCACCCTCAGCATGACGCCGAATGGTTAACGGACGGCTGAGGTTCCGCCATCATTACGCGCCATCCTGCGGCCGCCGCGCAAGGGCCCGGCGCGCAGCATAGTATGCGTTCGGTCACATCGGCCGAGCCCCGCCTCGGTTGCGCGCGGCGCGGTATCCGATATGCTCATCGGACCAAGGGGTTGCTGACCGGTGTGTCGGCGGCCGGCAGGCAAACGTCTGGAGGATTGCACCGATGCGCAGCACCATGAAGCGCGCGCTCGCGCTCACCGGCACCGCTCTCGTCCTGGCTGGACTTGGGGCCGGGCTCGCGCGCGCGCAGGACGACCGCTCCTACATCCTCGCCACCGCGACCACCGGCGGCACCTATTATCCTGTCGGGGTCGCGCTCGCGACCTTGACCAAGGTCAAGCTCGAGCCGAACGAGGGCATCGACATGTCGGCCATCAGCTCGGCCGGCTCGGGTGAGAACATCAAGCTGCTCCGAGAGGATCAGGCGCAGTTCGCCATTCTGCAGGCGCTGTTCGGCGCCTGGGCCGTGGACGGCAGCGGCATGCTCGAGGGCGAGGGTCCGCAACCCTACCTGCGCTCGATCTCGATGCTCTGGGTGAACGTCGAGCACTTCGTGGTCACCAGCGACATGGCCAAGACCGGCACGATCGACGACCTTGCGGAGTTCGAGGGCGCGCCGTTCTCGATCGGCGCCCGCAACTCCGGGACGGAAGGCTCGGGCCGGGCGATCATGGCCGGTCTGGGCATCGACCCGGAGGAGGTCTTCGACGTCGTCTACCTGGGCTACACGCCGTCCGCCGAGGCGCTCCAGAACCGCACCATCAAGGGCGCGAACCTGCCGGGCGGCGTGCCGGTCAGTGCCGTCGCCCAGGCTTACGCCGCGCTGGGCGACGATCTGGTCCTGCTCGAGTTCACCGAGGAGCAGGTGGCGCGCGCCAACAGCGAGTTCGATCTCTGGCCGCCGTATGAGATTCCGGCCGGGACCTATCCGGGCCAGGACCAGGCGGTGACCACGATCGCGCAGCCGAACTTCCTCGCGGTGCGCGAGGACATCCCCGAGGAGGATGTCTATCTGATCACCAAGACCATGTATGAGAACCTGCCCTTCCTGCACAACATCCACGCCGCGACCCAGGACATGGCGTTGGAGAAGGCGCTCGCGGGCCTGCCGGTGCCCTTGCATCCGGGTGCCGTGCGCTTCTACGACGAGCAGGGGATCGAGATTCCCGAGCGGCTGCGGCCGCCGGCATAACCGAACGGCGCTGGCCTGGGCCCCGCCATGCCGGGCGCGCGCATCTGGCGGGGCCGAGCCTGGAGCCGACCTTGACGCCCGACCCGCCCGCCGCAGATGACCCGCGGCCGCGGCTCGGCTGGCTGCTGACCGGCTGGGGCGTCCTCCTCTCGCTCGGCCATATCTACGTCAACACCATCGGCACCCTGCCCGAGCTCTGGGTCTCGGCGCTGCACTTCGGCGGCCTCGGCTTCCTGGGCGCGCTGATGTATCCGGCGTTCCCGGCGCGCCGCCCGGCCGCGCAGCGCGCGGTCCTGAGCCTGGACCTGGTGCTGGGCCTGCTGGCGCTCGCCGCGGCCGTCTACCTGATCCTCTACGAGCGGGCGCTGTACGCGCGCGGCCAGACCTTCAGCACCGCCGATTGGGTGTTCAGCATCATCGCCGTGCTGCTCGCGATCGAGTTCACGCGCCGGACCACGGGCCTGATCATCCCGATCATGATCGTGCTGGCCCTCACCTACGTCGGCTGGTGGGGCCGCTATGTCGAGGGCGTGTTCCGCTTCCCGGGGCTGACCTGGGAGACCGTGCTCTACCGCAGCTACTACGGCCTGGACGGCATGTTCGGGCCGATCGCGCGCATCTCGTCGACCTACGTCTACATGTTCGTGCTCTTCGGCGCCTTCCTCTTGCGCTCCGGTGCCGGGGAGTTCGTGATCGATCTCGCGCGCGCGGCCGCCGGGCGGCTGATCGGCGGCCCCGGCCTGGTCGCTGTGATCGGCTCCGGGCTCATGGGCTCGATCTCGGGCTCGGCCGTGGCTAATACCGTGACCACCGGCGTGATCACCATCCCGCTCATGAAGCGCGCGGGCTTCCCGCCCAAATTCGCCGCCGGCGTCGAGGCGTCGGCGTCGACCGGGGGGCAGCTGATGCCCCCGATCATGGGCGCCGGTGCCTTCATTATGTCCACTTACACCCAGATCTCCTACCTCGCGATCATCGCGGTCGCCTTCCTGCCGGCGCTGATGTACTTCCTCTCGGTCGCCGCCTGGGTGCGGATCGAGGCCAAGAAGTCGGGCGTGGTCCCGGTCATGGACGACGCGCCCCGGCTCTGGCCCGTCCTGAAGGCCCGTGGCCATTCCCTGATCCCGATCATCATCCTGGT
>CAZXYL010000640.1:0-7745 GCA_964644915.1 uncultured Geminicoccaceae bacterium | reverse complement strand
CGCACGAACTGCCATTTGCGGCCGGTCGGGAAGCCGGCGCCCCCCAGCCCGCGCAGCCCGGAATCGTTGAGGGCGGCGAGCAGGTCGAGCACGGGCTGGCCCGGGCTGATCGTGCTCGCATCGGTTGCGAGATAGCGCCTGAGCAGCGCGTAGCCGCCGTCTGCGACATAGCGCTCGAAGTCGACGTAGCCGGTCGGCGCCCCGGCATGGGTGTGGCCGGCCCGGACCGCGTCGGCGACCTTCTCGGGTGTCGCATGGCCGACGTAATGGTGCCCGACCTCGGCGACCGGCGCCATCTCGCAATGGCCCATGCAGGGCGCCCGAACGACGCGCACCCGGCTCGGGTCGGTGCGCTCGCGCAGCGCCGCCATGAGCCGCTGCGCCCCCATCAGCTCGCAGGTCAGGCTGTCGCACACGCGGATGGTGAGCGGCGGCGGCGGCGCCTCGCCCTCCTTCACCACGTCGAAATGGGCGTAGAAGGTCGCGACCTCGTAGACCTCGGTCTGCGCCAGGCGGAGCTCGTGGGCGAGCGCCGCGAGGTGATCGGCCGAGAGATGGCCGTACCGCTCCTGGATCTCGTGCAGGTACTCGATCAGCAGGTCGCGCCGGCGCGGGCGATCGCCGAGCAGGACCCCGATCTGCGCGAGCGCCTCGTCCGTGAACTGCCGGCCCTTCGGGTGCTTGCCGCCCTTGCGCCGGCCGGAGCCCGGGTGGCGGCGATGCTTGCGGATCTCTCCGACCGTCTCCGACATGCATGAACCCGTCTTGCTGAGCGGGTGCCCCCGCGCTCGCGCCTCGACCGCGCTGGGCCTCCCTGCCGGTGGCACCGTTTAGGGTAGAGCAGTGCCCGGGTGCAGGCAACGCGGGCGCCGCGGGCGATTCATCTCTTCTTAACCATACCCGCCTAGTGTGCCTAACCGGCGGTTGCTCATGGTTGCCGCGCCATCGTCCTGACCGTGCTGCGACCGCGGAGGGGATGGACGGGCGGTAGGCAGCGCCGCCATACTGGTTGAGTGAGCAACGCGGTGCGGGCGGATTGCATGTCTTGGTGGAGAGATCGCGGTAGCGCCGGCATGGTGGCCGCGCGCGTAGCCGCTTTGGCGCTGCTGCTCGCGGTTGCGGTCGGCGCCGCCTGGACGCACCCGGCGGGCGCACAGGACCCGCTCGGGGTCGCGGCGGAGATGGAGGCCCTGCGCGCAGCGACGGAGACCATGGTGGCCACGGTCGAGGCGCTGCCGGAGGCGGTGCGCCACGAGTTCGAGGCCGAGGTCCAGGTGCTCGCCCAGTCGGCCCGGCAGACGCTGGCCGAGCTCGAGTACCAGCGGCTGCCGCTGGTCCAGCCGGACATCCTGCACGAGCTCGCCTATCTGCGCGACATCGTGGCCACGATCACCAGCGAGCTGCAGCTGGCGGCGGATGCCGTCGGGCAGCAGGCGGAGGCGGCGGTCGAGCGGGTGCAGCAGCTCTCGGCCGCAGCGGGCCGGCCGCTCGGGCAGATCGATGCGGCGCTCGAAACCTGGCACGGGCAGGTCGCCGACGCCGTGGTCGAGGTCGAGGAACGCGAGGATGCGGTCGTCGTCCGGACCACGAACCAGCTGCTCCACGACGCCATCCGCTACGGCGCCGCGGGTCTGTTCCTGGTCGGCCTCCTGGTGCTCGGCCTGCGGCTCCTGGCGCTCGGCGAGAGCGAGGTGGGCCTGGTCGACCTGTTCAAGCACGCGCCCGTGATGTCCATCGTCGGGTTCGTGGCGGTGCTCGGCTTCCTCGCCGCGACTCTCGTGCTCGCGCTCAACCCCGGGGCGCTCGCCGGCCCCTCGCAGGTCCGCATCGAGGCCCGGCAGCACCCGTGCACGGCACTCGCGGCCCAGCGCCACCACCTCCGGGAGGCGCAGCAGGTCGGTGTCGAGAGCCTGGTCGGCACCATCACGCAGCGCATGGAGGCCACCGCACAGGGTTGTCTGGGCCTGGCCTCGCCGGAAGCGGCGTCTCGGGCGGTCGCGCGTTTCGCCGCCAGCCCGCCGGAGCCCGAAGTCGGGCCGGCGGTCGCCGCGCGCGAGCCGGACCCCGGGCTGCGCGCCGATCTCGACCGGCTGATCACCACGATCCGGGAGCTCGCGACCGAGCTGCCGGCGCCACCCGAGACCCCGCTCGAGGCGGAGGCCGCCGCGGTCGCCCGTGAGCTGGAGCAGGAGGTCGCGGCCGAGGAGGAGCCGGCCGCCGCCGAGCCGGCCGCGGCACCCGAGCCGCCGGCCGCGGAGGAGGACGAGGCCCCGGTCGCGGAGGGGGACGAGGCTCGGGCCGCGGAGCAGGACGAGGCCCCGGACGCGCCCGCCGTCGCCGAGCCGGCGCCCGCGCCCGCGCCGGAACCGGCACAGCCCGCGCCGAGCCCGGCGCCGCGCGACTTCGTCACGACCACGGCCTTGAACTACCGCACCGGCCCGAGCCTGGACGCCGCCCGCCTCGGCACCCTGCCCGAGGGCACGCCCGTCCTCCTGCTCGGCGAGCAGGACGGGTGGGCGTCGGTGCAGCTGGAGGACGGGCGCTCCGTCTACGTCTCGAGCGAGTTCATCCGCCCGGCCGGATGAGCGCCACCGAGCGGCGGCGATCGATCGCCGCTCAGCGGATGGTCTGGCCGGCCGCCGGGACGGACACGAACCCGTGGCCCCGGTCGAGGTGGAGGTAGACCAGGCCCAGCCACAGCCCGCGCGCGAGCATGAAGGCGAGGAACGCGAGCCACAGACCGTGGTTGCCGAGTGCCGGCATCAGCAGCACGGCCGCGAGCAGGAAGATGGCCAGCGCCAGGATCATGCCGTTGCGCATCTCGGCGGTGCGCGTGGCGCCGATGAACACGCCGTCGAACAGGAACGCCCAGACCGAGACCAGGGGCGACACCACGAGGTAGGGCAAAAAGACCGCGGCCGCCGCGCGCACGGCCTCGAGCCCGGTCATGATCCGGATCGCGAGCGGTCCGGCGAGCAGAAAACCCGCCATGACCGCGAGCGCGAGGGCGAGCGACCAGAAGAGGTTGGCCCGCACCGCGCGGCGCACGCCCGCCGGATCTTGCGCGCCCACGTAGCGCCCGACCATGGCCTCGGCGGCATGCGCGAAGCCGTCCAGGCCGAAGGCGGCGAACAGCTGGAAGTTCAGGAGGATCGCGTTGGCGGCCAGGATCACCTCGCCCTGGCGCGAGCCGAGGGCGGTGAGCGTGACGAACGCCGCCTCGAGGCAGAGGCTGCGCAAGAGGATGTCGCGGTTGACGGCGACCAGGCGCCGAAAGGCTGCGCCGTCGCTGATCCTGGACCACAACCAGCGCCCCCCGAGGCCGACGAGCGAGCGCCGCGCGAGCCAGAGCGCGAGCGCCAGCCCGCCGTACTCCGCGCAGACGGTGGCTACCGCCACGCCCCAGACGCCGAGCCCGAGACCCAGGACGAAGATCAGATCGAGCACGATGTTGATGGCATTGGTCACGATCAGGAGCGCCATCGGCCCGCGCGCGTTCTGCAGGCCCAGCAGCCAGCCCAGCACGACCATGCTGGCGAGGGCCGCGGGCGCGCCGAGCAGCCGCACGCGCAGATAGGTCTCGAACTCGCGGGCGACGTCCGCGCTCGGCTCGAACAGCAGCAGCGAGACGCGATGGATCGGGGTCGCGAGGAGCAGGAAGACGAGGCCCAGGATCACGCCGGCCACGAGAGGCCGGGCGAGGCAGGCGCGGATCTCGTCGCCGTCCCGCCGCCCGAAGGCCTGCGCGGTGAGCCCGGTCGTGCCCATGCGCAAAAAGCCGAACGCGAAGTACAGCACGCTGAAGGCCATGGCGCCGATGGCGACGGCGCCCAGATGGTGCGGCTCGGGCAGGTGCCCGACCACGGCCAAATCCACGATGCCGAGCAGCGGCACGGTGAGGTTGGCCAGGATCAGCGGCCAGGCCAGCCGCCACGCTTCGCGATAAGGGGTCATGTCAGTGCGCGCCGCCGGTCAGGGCTAGGATCGTTGTCATCCGCGATTGACGAACCGCCCCGGCGATGCCATGCAAACTCCGCCGTGGTGCGGTCCCTGCCTGGGAAGCGGAACCGCAGGCAGAGGTCAAGCATCGGCCCAGCTGGCGGTTTCCGGTTGCACGCTGCCGATGCGGCCACATATGTCAGGGCTCCCGGCCGCATGGCGTCGGGCTCTCAAACGCAACTTCGGGCAGGGCCGTCTCGCGCACATGGATGTCGTCGTCGTCGAATCGCCGACCAAAGCCAAGACCATCAACAAGTACTTGGGCGACAGTTATCGCGTCCTCTCGAGCTACGGCCACGTCCGCGATCTGCCGGAGAAGGACGGCTCGGTGGTGCCGGAGGAGGACTTCCGGATCATCTATCAGCCGCTCGACGAGAAGAAGCCCCGCATCGTTGAGATCGCGCGGGCGATGAAGGGGGCCTCGCACCTCTATCTCGCCACCGACCCGGACCGCGAGGGCGAGGCGATCTCCTGGCATCTCGTCGCCGTGCTCGAGGAGATGGGCGCGATCAACGGGGTCGACGTCGAGCGGGTCGTGTTTCACGAGATCACCAAGGGCGCCGTGCTCGAGGCGATGCGGCACCCGCGCGGTCTCGATGTCGGCCTGATCGACGCCTACCAGGCGCGCCGCGCGCTCGACTATCTGGTCGGCTTCACGCTCTCGCCGGTGCTCTGGCGCAAGCTCCAGGGCGCGCGCTCGGCCGGCCGCGTGCAGTCGGTGGCGCTGCGCCTGATCTGCGAGCGCGAAGCCGAGATCGAGGCGTTCGTTCCGCAGGAGTACTGGAGCGTCCAGGCGGACTTCACCACGCCCCGGGGCGACACGTTCTCAGCCCGCTTGGCCAGCCTCGACGGCAGGAAGCTCGAGAAGTTCGACCTCGCGAGCGAGGTGGACGCGCGGCGCGCGGTGGATGCGATCCTGGCGCGCGAGTTCGCGGTCGAGCAGGTCGAGAAGAAGCAGGTCCAGCGGCACCCGGCGCCGCCGTTCATCACCTCCACCCTGCAGCAGGAGGCGTCGCGCAAGCTGGGCTTTGCCGCCAGCCGCACCATGCGTACCGCGCAGCGCCTGTTCGAGGGCGTCGCGATCGATGGTGAGGCGGTGGGCCTGATCACCTACATGCGCACCGACAGCGTCCAGATCTCGGGCGAGGCGGTCGCCGCCTGCCGTCGGCAGATCGCGCAGTGCTACGGCGACCGCTACCTGCCGGCGCAGCCGCGGGCCTACCGCACCAGGAGCCGGACCGCGCAGGAAGCGCACGAGGCGATCCGGCCGACCGACATGGGCCGTGCGCCGCAGACGGTCGCGCGCTTCCTCGACGACGACCAGCGTCGGCTGTACGAGCTGATCTGGCAGCGGACGCTGGCATCGCAGATGGCGAGCGCGGTGCTCGACCGGGTCACCGCCGAGATCGCGTCCCGTGACCGCCAGATCGGCTTCCGCGCCACCGGGACCACGGTCGCCTTCGACGGCTTCTTCAGGATCTACCGGGAGGGGCGCGACGATCCCGTCCAGGAGGAGGACGACTCCGAGCGCCTGCTGCCGCAGATGGCGGACGGCGAGCCGCTGCGCCGGGGCGAGGTGCGGCCGAGCCAGCACTTCACCGAGCCCGCGCCGCGCTTCACCGAGGCGAGCCTGGTCAAGAGGCTGGAGGAGCTCGGCATCGGGCGGCCCTCGACCTACGCCAGCATCATCAGCGTGCTCCAGGACCGCGACTACGTGCGCCTCGACGGCAAGCGCTTCGTGCCCGAGGATCGGGGCCGCCTGGTGAACGCGTTCCTGGTCGCCTTCTTCGACCGCTACGTGCAGCCGGGCTTCACCGCGGCCCTCGAGGAGCGGCTCGACGACGTGGCGGCGGGGGAGCGGCACTGGAAGGACGTCTTGCGCGAGTTCTGGGATCCGTTCCACGATGCCGTCGACGAGGTCAAGGAGCGCCGGGTCGCCGAGGTCATCGAGGCCCTCAACGACTTCTTCGGGCCGCGGCTGTTCCCGCCGCGCGAGGACGGCGGCGATCCCAGGGCCTGCCCGATGTGCGAGGGCGGCCGGCTGTCGATCAAGCTGGGCCGCTACGGCGCCTTCGTCGGCTGCTCGAACTACCCCGAATGCCGCTCCACCCGACCGCTCAGCGCCCAGCTCGCCGGCGATGTCGAGCAGCAGGGCGCGCGCGAGCGCACGCTCGGCACCGATCCAGAGACCGGCGAGGAGGTCCGCCTCCTGAACGGCCCCTACGGGCCTTACGTCCAGCGAGGCGAGGGCGAGACGCTCAAGCGCTCGTCGCTGCCGCGCGGTCTCGATCCGGAGCAGGTCGATCTGGAGACCGCGCTGCGGCTGCTGGCGCTGCCGCGCATCATCGGCACGCACCCGGAGACCGGGCAGCCGATCGAGGCCGGCATCAACCGTTACGGCCCCTACATCAGGCACGACCGCTTCGTGCGGCTCGGGCCCGAGGACGACGTGCTGACCATCGGCATGAACCGCGCCATGGTGCTGCTCGAGGAGGCAAAGAGCAGCTCGCGACCCGCGCCGCGCACGCTCAAGGAGCTGGGCCCGCATCCCAAGGACAAGAAGCCGGTCACCCTGCACCAGGGGCGCTTCGGGCACTACGTCAAGCACGGGCGCACCAACGCGAGCCTGCCCAAGGGCAAGCCGCCCGACGAAGTCTCCCTGGAGGAGGCGGTCGAGCTGCTCGCGCAGCGCGCCGGCAAGGCCAAGGCCAAAGGCGGCCGCGGCGCCAAGGCCAAGGGGGCCGGCAACGGCAAGGCCCGGCCGCCCGCTTCGAAAGCAGCCAAGAAGGTCGGCAAGTCCGGCGCCAGAGGCACCGCGGGGAAGAAACGGCAGGCCACCGGCAGCGGCGCCCGGGGTCGGGCGGCTTCCTCCTCCTGAGCTGCACGCCGCCGCGCCGGGACCCGCGCCGGCCCGCGGGCCGTTGACGCATCGATATGGCCAGATCGCCTTCCAAGCCAACCAGGACGCCGGCAGGCGGTCGCCTGCCCACGCGCGAGGCGCTGCTCGAGTACATCGCCCAAAGCCCGGATGAGGTCACCAAGCGCGACCTCGCCCGCGCCTTCCGTCTGCGCGGGCGCGACCGCGCCCAGCTCAAGGGCATGCTGCGCGACCTGCAGGCCGAGGGCGCGCTGCTGCGCGGCCGCCGCCGGCGCATGCGGCCGGCGACCCGCCTGCCGAGCGTCGCGGTGCTCGAGGTGACCGGCACCGACGCCGATGGCGAGCTGACCGCCCGGCCGGCCGCCGCCGAGCACGCGGCATTCCGGCCGAGCGTGCTCCTGCTCGGCACCGGCAAGGCCGGGCGGGCACCGGCCGTGGGCGACCGGGTCCTGGGCAAGCTCGTCCGACAGGAGGACGGCGAATACCACGCGAGCATCATCCGGGTGCTGCCGCGGGCGCCGACCCGCCTGGTCGGCACCGTGCAGAGGTCGCGGGACGGGCTGCGCGTGGTGCCCATCGGCCGCTCGGGCGAGCGCGAGCTCGGGCTCGATGCGGCCGATGCCGAAGGGGCGGAGCCGGGCGAGGTGGTGGCGGTCGAGCGCATCTCCGGTCCCGCCTTGGGCCTCGCGCGCGCCCGGGTGGTCGAGCGCCTGGGCTCGCCCGAGGACCCGCGCGCGATCTCGCTGATCGCCGCCCACGCCTACGACCTGCCGCTCGCCTTCCCGCCCGAGGCCGAGGAGCAGGCCGAGGCGGCGAAGCCCGTGACGCTGGGCAAGCGGGCGGACCTGCGGGGGTTGGCTCTGGTCAC
>CAZXYL010000639.1:0-1694 GCA_964644915.1 uncultured Geminicoccaceae bacterium | reverse complement strand
CGTCCCGGGTTGACCACCCGCGGCCCGATCCGCTCCAGGATCTCGGGGTCGACGGGCGTCGCGGTCGAGATCCCGGGCGTGGCGGCCAGAACACCGGCACCCACCGCGAGGGCGAGGTGGAACCTGCATGCGGAGCTCATCGGCATCCTCTTTTGTGTAGGGCAAGCACCCCCGATCGGCCGTCGGCAGGCCGTCAAGGCGCCTCGATCTGAAAGGCGGTGCGCCGGTCGTCAGCGCACCCATGCGGGAATCAAGCCCACTCGCCCACGCAGAGGCGGGGCGCAGCGGCTCGACGCTCCGACAGCGCGGGCCGCGCCCGCGGCCGGCTCAACCCGATGCTGTGACCGGTGCGCGAATGCGCATCGGCGCGCAATAGCGTTCCATGATTTGATTCTCCCCTTTTTTAGTGTAGCTGCCGCGCGCGTCGGCACCTTCGGTGCTCGCGCCGCTTCTTCTTCAGCATATGTAACAGGCGCCGGTCGGAGAAATTCCACCGCGAAGAGTCGAGTCGTAAAACTACTTTTGATTGTACCGTAGCGGCTCGTGCCAGCGGCGGAGGCGAGCGGATTGAAGGGCATGACTGAAACAGCGCCCGGCCACGCTTGCAATCCGCGGGCCGGCCGGATCAGATGCCCCGAGCGATCGGACTGACGGGAGTGCCGGGCATGGGACTGATCGATAGGCTGCGCGGGCTGTTCTCTGGCACGCCGGGCGCGCCGACGGAAGCGGCGGGCGAGCCGGTCGAGTACAAGGAGTACACGATCCGGCCGGCGCCACAGAAACAGGGTGGGGGCTGGAACACGGCCGGCGTGATCTCGAAGAGCTTCCCGGACGGCGTCAGGGAGCACCGCTTCGTGCGCGTCGACACGCACACCAGCAAGGACGACGCGATCGCCTTTTCCGTGACCAAGGCGCAGCAGATCATCGACGAGCAGGGCGATCGCGTCTTCCGAAACTAGGGCCGGGACCGGACCTCCGGCGATGGCCGCCCGCCTGGTCGCGCAGAACCTCTGGGTGCGCTATCCCACGCCCGCGCGCGTGATCGAAGCGGTGCGCGGCGTCTCGTTCACGCTGGGGCGCGAGAAGCTCGGCATCGTCGGCGAATCCGGCTCCGGCAAGTCGACCGTGGGCCGCGCGATCCTGCGCCTCATCCCCGCGCCCGGCATCGTCACCGCCGAGCGGCTGACCTTCGAGGGCGTCCACCTGCTCTCGGCCACGGAGGCGACCATGCGCGAGGTGCGCGGCAAGCGCATCGCCATGGTCATGCAGGACCCGAAGTTCTCGCTCAACCCGGTGATGACCGTCGGCAGGCAGATCCGCGAGGCCTATCGCGCGCACGCGCGGGTGTCGCGCCAGGAGGCGGAGCGGCGCGCCCTCGCCATGCTTGCGGCGGTGCGCATCCGTGACCCCGGGCGCGTCTACCGCTGCTATCCGCACGAGGTCTCCGGCGGGATGGGGCAGCGGGTCATGATCGCCATGATGCTGGTCGCCGACCCCGACATCCTGATCGCGGACGAGCCGACCTCGGCGCTCGACGTCACCGTGCAGATGCAGGTGCTGGCGATCCTGGACGATCTGGTCACCCGGCGCGGCCTCGGCCTGATCCTGATCAGCCACGATCTGAACCTGGTCGCCTCGTTCTGCGATCGCGTGCTGATCATGTACGCGGGCCGGGTGCTGGAGGAGTGCCGGGC
>CAZXYL010000638.1:0-2917 GCA_964644915.1 uncultured Geminicoccaceae bacterium | reverse complement strand
CTGTTCGCCTTGTGCGCGCTTCTGGCGGCCATCGGCGCGGCGATCACGGTCTGGTGTACCGGCATGATCTACGCTTCGATCAAGCCGGTCCGCGAGTGGCGGCACCGCTTCGTGCCGTGGCTCTATCTCGTGTTCGCGCTCATGTCCGGCGCGCTGCTCGGGCACGCCGTGCTCGCGGGCTTCGGCATCGAGCGGCTCTGGATCGGCATCACCGCCATCGTGGCCGCGCTCCTGGGGTTCGACCTCAAGGCTCGCTACTGGCGCGACATCGACCGCGCGGTGCCGGCGAGCACGCCCGAGACCGCGACCGGCCTCGGCGCGCTCGGCGAGGTGCGGCAGCTCGACCCGCCGCACACGCAGACCAACTACCTGCTCGACGAGATGGGCTACCGCATCGCGCGCAAGCATGCGCGCAAGCTGCGCACCATCGGCCTCGCTCTCGGGCTCGGGGGCGCCGTGCTGCTCACCGTGCTGGCGCTCCTCATCTCGGGCGCGCTCGCCACGCTGCTGGCCAGCCTCGCCGCGCTCTCCGGCCTCTCGGCGCTCGCGATCGAGCGCTGGCTGTTCTTCGCCGAGGCCAGGCACACGGTCACTCTGTACTACGGCCGGCGTGCGGACGCCGCCTGAGCCCGATGCCTCCTGGTCACGGGCCGCGCAGCTCAACCTTGCGGCGAGGGTCCCTCGGCCGTGGCGGCCGGCTTCAGATTGAAGATGTCGACCAGGTAGCGGCCGGCCTCGAGGAACCTCGCCGGGTTCTGCGGCTCGCCGTCGACCCGGACCTCGTAGTGCAGGTGCCGCCCGGTGCTGCGCCCGGTGTTGCCGATCACGCCCACCGGCTGGCGGAACTCCACGTTCGTCCCGGCCTCGACGGTGATCTCCTTGAGATGCGCATAGCGCGTCGTCACGCCCATGCCGTGCTCGATCTCGACCATGTAGCCGTAGGGCCCCAGAAAGCCCGCAAAGCTCACCTGCCCGGGCGCCGTCGCCAGCGCCTCGGAGCCCGCCGCCGCGCCGAGATCGATGCCGCCGTGGAACGCCAGCCTGCTGGTGAGCGGATCGCGCCGCTTGCCGTAGTAGCCGGTGACGTGGAAATGGTCGAGGGGCGAGGCGAGCGGCAGCGCGCTGGCCAGCTTCTGCAGCGCCGAGAGCCGGCGGATGTGATCGGTGATCGCGTCGCTCGCGGTGGTCCGCGCGAGCGTGACGCTCGCCGGCTGCGTCTCGGCGTCGAGGTCCTGGAAGGGGCCGCCCTGGAAGGCCGTCGCGTCCTGGGCCACCTCGTCCCCGGCTGCGCGCGCGACCAGGGTCTCGAGATCGACCCCGGTGCCGTCGAACAGATGCTCCAGCGCCTCGACGCTGCTGACCACGTAGTCCTTGAACCACATGTGCGCCGCCTCGCGATTCTGCTCCAGGTCCAAAAGGCGGCTCTCCAGCCGTGCGACCTGCCAGCGCAGGCCATTCTCGATCCGCCGGCCGCTGTCCCGCTGGTGGCTCGCCTCGGCCAGGCGCGCCTGCACGGTATCGAGCTGCTCGCTCAGGAAGGACCGTTCCTGCTGGAGCTCTGCAAGCTGCTGCGCGATCTCGGTACTGACGCGGGCGAGGTGCCGGGCGCGGCCCTGCGCCTCGTTCCGCTGACGCGTCAGCACCCCGAGCTGGCGCTCGCGCGATTCCAGCTGCCGCTGCAGCGCCTCCTGGATGCGTGCGAGCTCGTCGACCGCCAGGCGCTGTCGCCCGGAGGTGTGCTCGAGCTCTTCGACCCGCTGCACGAACGCCGCGGTCGAGACATGGGACTGCGACAGGAGCTCGGCGTAGGCCTGCTCGAGATCGCGGATGTAATCGGCCTTGTCCGTCAGCAGGTTGCGGCTGCCGAAGTAGCTGACGCTCGAAATCGTGAGCCACGCCGACAGCAGGAAAGCGGCGACGACGCAGACGATCTGCGCCTTCGGCCCCAGATAGAGGACCTGACGCCTGCGAAGGTACCCTGGTTCGGACTGAAGCTCAGACTCCCGGCGTTTCCCTGAAGGGGCCATCCCTCTACCCCGTGTTTTGCGGTGGCGCGCCGCAGCACCGAATCCCGAAAGCTAACGCACCGGTTCGGTACACCGGTCCTCATCCACCTGACTGGTTCGTTGATATAACACGCGGCATTATGGGGAGGTTCATCGCGTAGAGCAATACCCACGAGCCGTTGCGCGCAACCATGGGCCGATCGTCCGCCAACGCCTCACTCGCACGCGAGCCGTTTGCCATCGTCCGGGTTGAAGACGTGCAGATGCTGCGGATAAAACACCAAGGCCAAGCGATCGCCGGCTCTGATGCGGGCGTTGCCGTCCAGGCGCACCGTCAGCTCGGCCCCGTCGGGGGCCAGCCGGCCGTGCACCACCGTATCGGCGCCGAGCGCCTCCACGAGGAGCACCTGCAGGTCCAGGGCGTGGCCGTCGCCGTCACCCGGCGCCAGATGCTCCGGCCGCACGCCCACGATCACCGGCCGGCCGGTCGAGGCGGCTAGAGGTCGCGGCAACGGCACCCGCTGCTCGCCGCCGAGTGCCACCGCGCGCCCGTCGTCCGTGACCCTGCCGTCGAGGAAGTTCATCGCCGGCGAGCCGATGAAGCCGGCAACGAAGACCGTCGCCGGCCGCTCGTAGACCTCGATCGGCGTGCCGATCTGCTCGACCACGCCCGCGTTCATGACCATCAGGCGGTCGCCCAGCGTCATCGCCTCGATCTGGTCGTGCGTGACGTAAATGCCTGTCGTCCCAAGGCGTTGCTGCAGCTGCTTGATCTCGATCCGCATCTGCACGCGCAGCTTGGCGTCGAGGTTCGAGAGCGGCTCGTCGAACAGGAACACCTCGGGCTCGCGCACGATCGCCCGGCCCATGGCCACCCGCTGGCGCTGGCCGCCCGAGAGCTGGCGCGGCTT
>CAZXYL010000637.1:0-9747 GCA_964644915.1 uncultured Geminicoccaceae bacterium | reverse complement strand
TCGCGCCGGAGCGCGGCCCCGTTCAGCCAGCTCTCGATGCACCCCACACGGCCGCAGCCGCATGGAACCGGCGGCCCGTCCTCGGCGACGATCTGGGCCAGGGGATTGTGGCCCCACTCCCCGGCGATCGCGTTGGCGCCGACGAGCGGGCGCCTGTCGATCGCGATCGCCCCGCCCACGCCGGTGCCGAGCACGGCGGCGAACACCACGGCAGCACCCGCGGCCGCGCCGTCGGTCGCCTCGGACAGCACGAAGCAGTTGGCATCGTTCGCGATCGCGATCCGCGCGCCGGTGGCCTGCTCCAGGTCGCGCGCGAGCGGCCGGCCCTCGAGCCAGGTCAGGTTGACCGCCCGCAGCAGCTCACCGCCCGCGCCGATCATGCCCGGGATCGCGATCCCGACCGAGGCAACGGGCCCATGCGCCCGTTCGAGCGCCCCGACCGCATCGATCATATCGGAAAGGGTCGCGGCGTAGGTGGCAGGCACCGGGCCGCGCCGGCGGGCGAGCTCCCGCCCGTCCCGATCGAAGGCGATCACCGCGAGCTTGCTGCCGCCGATATCGAAGCCGATCCGGATCACGCCGATGCCTCCAGCCACTCCGGTTCGCCCGCAATCCAGGTCGCGCGCACGTGCAGATCATCGTCGAGGAGCACCAGATCGGCCGCGAGGCCGGGAGCGATCCGCCCGCGCTCGCGGCCAAGACCGATGAACTCGGCGGGATAGGTGGATGCCATGCAGAGCGCCTCCTCGAGCGGGATGCCCACCGCCTGCACGGCGCGGCGCACCGCGCCCGCCATATCGAGCGTCGAGCCCGCGAGCCGGCCGTCCGCGGCCACGCAGCAGTCGTCCCGCACCTGGACGCGCTGCTCGCCCAGCCTGAACTCCTCCATCTCGGCCCCGACCGGCGCCATCGCGTCGGTGACCAGGAACAGCTCGCCACGGGGCTTGGCCTGCCAGGCGATGCGCACGCTCGCAGGGTGCACGTGCACGAGGTCGACGATGATCCCGCACCGGCACTCCCGGAGCGCCAGCGCCCCGCCGACCGCGCCGGGCGCACGCGAGCCGAGCTGTCCCATGGCGTTGAACAGATGCGTGAAACCGGAGATACCCGCCTGCACGGCCTCCTGCAGCTGCTCGTAACTGGCGTCGGTGTGCCCGGCGCTGACCACCACCCCGCGCTCGCACAGCGCCCGGATGCGCTCCGGCGGCACGCATTCGGGTGCGAGCGTGACCAGCGTGCGCCCGGCGCCGAGCGAGGCGAGCAGCTCGAGATCGGCGTCCGTCATCGGCCGGAGGTGCCGCGCGTCGTGGACGCCGCGCCTGGCCGGGTTGAGATGCGGCCCCTCGAAGTGGATGCCGAGCACGCCCGGGACGCCCATGCCGAGCGCGTCTCGTACGGCTCCGGCTGCGCGCGCCATGGTCTGCCGGTCGGTCGAGATCAGGGTCGGCAGAAAGCCGGTGGTGCCGTAGCGCCGGTGCGCGCGGCCGATCGTGGCGATCGTCTCGACCGTCGGCGCCTCGTTGAGCAGGACGCCGCCGCCGCCGTTCACCTGCAGATCGATGAACCCGGGGGCGAGCAGGTGGCCGCCGAGATCGTGGATGGCT
Source organism: uncultured Geminicoccaceae bacterium (assembly GCA_964644915.1). Classification (GTDB taxonomy): domain Bacteria; phylum Pseudomonadota; class Alphaproteobacteria; order Geminicoccales; family Geminicoccaceae; genus CAZXYL01. The sequence goes on along the minus strand of CAZXYL010000637.1, from coordinate 8,143 downwards.
GCCCCGGAGGGCACGTCCGCCCGCGGCAGGACGGCGCGGATGCGCCCGTCCTCGAGCAGGAGCGCACGACCGGTGGCCAACTCACCGCCCACCAGCAGCCGGCCGTTGACCAGAGCGTCCAAGCGCGATCCTCTCTCTTCGCCTCGCATCGAACGAGGCTCCTCATAGCAGAAGGGAGACCCCGATGAGCAAGCAAGTGATCGGCGCGCCCTTTGCCGCGGGCGGGATGAAGCTGCCGTTCTCGCGGGCGGTCCGGGCGGGCGACTTCGTGTTCGTCTCGGGCCAGATGGCGACCGACGCCGACGGCCGGCTGGCCGACGGCGGCATCGAGACCCAGGCGCACCAGGTCTTCCGGAACATCGAGACGATCCTGAAGGACGCGGGCTGCACCATGGCGGACGTGGTCAAGTGCACCTGCTGGATCGACGATTCGCGCGACTTCACCCGCTTCAACGCCGTGTTCGCCGAAGTCTTCCCCAAGGACCCGCCGGCGCGCTCGACCGTGGTCTCGAAGCTCCTGCTCGACGGCAAGCTCGAGGTCGAGGCGATCGCCTACAGGCCCGCCTAGCGAGCTCCGGTGGAGGCTCACCGCGCCCTGCGGCGCGCCACCGCATCCGCGAGCACGCACAGCAGCTCGAACATGACGGACGCGCCGGTGAGCGCGGTGAGCCCGCTCGGATCGAACGGCGGCGAGACCTCGACCACATCGGCGCCGATCAGGTTCAGACCCTGCAGCGCTCGGATCACGGTCACCGCCTCGCGCGTGGTGAACCCTCCGATCTCGGGCGTGCCGGTGCCGGGCGCATAGGCGGGGTCCAGGCTGTCGATGTCGAAGGTCACGTAAGTGGGGCCGTCGCCCACCACGCGCCGCATCTCCTCGATGACGGTCCGAAGGCCGAGCTCCATGAACTCGTGCATGTAGATGACGCGCATGCCGCTCTCGTGGCTGAAGCGCCACACGTCGCGATCGTTGATCGCGCCCCGGATGCCGATCTGCACGGTGCGTCCGGGGTCGAGCAGGCCCTCCTCGACCGCGCGGGCGAACGGCGCGCCGTGGTGATAGTTGGAGCCGAGATAGTTCGAGCCCGTATCGCAGTGGGCGTCGAACTGGACCAGGCCGACCGGACGATGCCTCGCGATGGCGCGCAGGATCGGCAGCGAGATCGCATGATCGCCGCCGCAGGCGAGCGGCACGACGCCGGCCGCGTGCACGTCGCGGAAAAAGATCTCGATCTCCTCGAGCGAGCTCTCGAGATGGAACGGCCGCTGCACCCACGCATCGCCGATGTCGGCGATCCGGCACAGCTCGTAGGGCGCGATGCCGCTCGCCTGATTGATCTTGCGCATCAAGGAGCTCTGGTTGCGCACCTCGCGCGGGCCGTGCCGGGTGCCGGTACGGTTGGTCACGCCGCCGTCGAAGGGGACGCCGACCAGGCCGATCTCGACGCCCGCGAAGTCCTCCCGATAGGGCGCGCGCATGAAGGTGGGCAGGCCGGTGTAGCGCGGCCGCGCCATCGGGTCCTCGAATTCGGGCAGCGTGGGCATGGACGGGGCTCCTGACTGGCTGTTGATCTCAGTTCGAATGCGAAGACTCGCGGAATGAGCGTCTCGCGTGATCCTCTCGCAACGGTTGCTAACAGATCGCGAAGGGCGCTTCAAAACCAAAGCAGGCGCGCGTCGTGATCGCTCGGGCGGCTTCCGGTGACCCGGCGCGACGCGCTAAGTTGCCGTGCCAGGCAGCGGTTCAGGGAGGTGGAGGATGAGCGAGCTTCAAGTCAACGGCGAGCGGCTGTGGCAGAGCCTCATGACCATGGCCGAGATCGGGGCGACGCGAAAGGGCGGCGTGTGCCGTCTCACCCTCTCGGACGAGGACCGGCGCGGGCGCGATCTGTTCCGCCGCTGGTGCGAGGAAGCCGGCCTCAGCGTGAGCGTCGACCGCATGGGCTCGATGTTCGCAAGGCGCCCCGGCAGGGACGAGCGCCGCCCGCCGGTCGTGCTCGGCAGCCATCTCGACAGCCAGCCTACGGGCGGCAAGTTCGACGGCGCCCTGGGCGTGCTCGCCGCGCTCGAGGTGATCCGCACGCTCAACGATCAGGGCGTCGAGACGGATGCCCCGCTGGAAGTGGTGAACTGGACCAACGAGGAAGGCGCGCGCTTCGCGCCGGCCATGATCGCATCGGGGGTGTTCGCGGGCGTGTTCGACCTCGACTACGGCCTGTCACGCAAGGACCACGCGGGCAAGACCATCGGTGAGGAGCTGCAATGCATCGGCTACGCCGGCGACGTCCCGGTCGGCGGGCGCGAGATCGGCGCGCTGTTCGAGCTGCACATCGAGCAGGGGCCGATCCTGGAGCGCGAGGGCAGGCGGGTCGGCATCGTGACCGGCGCTCAGGGGGTGCGCTGGTACGATTGCGAGGCCGTCGGCGCCGAGACCCACGCCGGCCCGGCGCCCATGGAGGTCCGCCGCGACGCGCTGATGCACGCCGCGCGCCTGCTCGAATCCATCTACAAGGTCGCAACCGATCGCCCGCCGCACGGCCGCGCCACGGTCGGCGAGTTCACGGCCCATCCCGGATCGCGCAACACCGTGCCGGGCCGGGTCGCGTTCACCATCGACATCCGCCATCCGGACGGCGAAACGCTCGACGCCATGCACGCGGATCTCGAGGCCGCGTTCGCGCGCGCGAACGCCGAGAGCCGGCTCGAGCACAAGATCGAATGCATCTGGCACGCGCCGCCGGTCGCGTTCCATCCCGAGTGCATCGATGCCGTGCGCCGGGCGACGCGGACGCTCGGGCTGTCCGGCATGGAGATGGTCAGCGGCGCCGGGCACGACGCCGTCTACATCGCGCGAGTCGTCCCGACGGCCATGATCTTCGTGCCGTGCAAGGATGGTCTCAGCCACAACGAGGAGGAGTACGCCGCGCCCCAGGCCTGCGAGGACGGCGCGAACGTGCTCCTGCATGCCGTCCTCGCCCGCGCCGCAGGGTGACGCGCGGGGCCCACCCCCTCCGGAAGGGATGTGGCTCTCCTACCCCTTCCTTTGCGCCGACCGAGCTCTCTGCGCCGGCTTCGCCTTCGCGGGCGAGGCGCTCTTTTGCGGACTGGCTTTGGCCGTGCTGGCCTTCTTCGGGCTGGCGGGGGCAGGCGCGGCTTTGGCAGCCCCCTGCTCCCGCTTGCCGGCCGCCTTGGCCTTCCTGTTGCCGAGCACCTTGCCGGCCGTCTCCTTGACCTTGCCGATCACCTGCTGGACGACGCCCTCGCCCCGTTTCTGCGCCATGGCCCGCCTCCCGACAATGGATGGCCAAATCTAGCCCGAATCAAGGAAAGTGGAAGCCGAATTGTTACTGGCTCAGCCCCTCCGCTCGACTTCGGCTTCCCCGAGACGATGGCGGGTCAGGAACGGCACCTGCGAGACCGCGAACAGCAGCGTGAGTGTGAGGATGCCGAACACCTTGAAGCTCACCCAGAAGTCGGTGGACTGGGTGCGCCAGACGACCTCGTTCACGCCGGCCATCGCCACGAAGAAGATGGCGTAGCGGAGCGTCAGCTGACGCCACGCCGGGTCCGGCATCGGCGGCAGCATGGCCCCGAGCAGCGCCTTGAGCGGCGACTTGCCGAGCGCGAGGCCCCCGAGCAGCGCCCCACCGATCAGGGCCTGCACGATGGTAGGCTTCATCTTGATGAAGGTCTCGTCGTTCAGCCACAGCGTGAGCCCGCCGAAGATCGCCAGCACGCCGGCGGTGATCAGCGGCATCAGCGGTGCGCGGCCCTCGACCGACCAGGCGAGGCCCAACGCCACCAGGCTCGCCAGGATCACGGCGGCGGTCGCCGCCATCAGCCCCGAGAGCACGTAGACGATGAAGAAGATCGCGAGCGGGCCATAGTCGACCGTCGGTCGCAGCCATGCGGGCGGGCTCGGGGCCGTGTTCATGTTCATCCCATAGCTCGAGCGCTGTGATCTCGCGGGGTCATCGGGTACGTCGCCAGCCAGCCGTCGTCCGGCTGCAGCTGACGAGAAGATATGAGCAAGCAGCCGGGTCGGGAACTCTTGCGATGCCGGCTTCGTTCGCTGGCCGGACGACGCTTGGCAGCAGCCGCGCGGGGGTCGTTCAGTCTCCGATCAAGCCTCCCTGAGACCTTCTTGCGCGCGGGCCTGGCGAAGGCCCGCCTCTTTTTGGGCTGTCCGCCATCGCGCCTCATGCGGAAAGCGCAAGCGAGGTCGGATCGCGATGCCCGGGATCGATTGCGCTCAGCTGCGGGCGCGCGGCACGCAAGCCGGCGAACGCCCGCTCGCGACAGGTGAACACCAGGATCTGCACCCGCAAGGCCGCACGCTCCAGAACCTCGAACATGCGGGTCAGGCGCTGGTCGTCGGAGAAGGCGAGGGCATCGTCGAGGACGACGACCGCGGGCATGCCCTGGTCGGCCAGGAGCTCGGCGAAGGCGAGCCGGGTGAGCACCGCGATCTGCTCCCGGGTGCCGTGCGAGAGCTGATCGAACCCCTCGGCGCCCGCGGGCTCGCGCGTGATCGCGGTGATGTGGAAGTGCTCGTCGAGCGCGACCTCGGCACCCGGGAACAGCACCTGCAGGTAGGGGCGGACGCGCCCCACCACCGGGGCGAGCCAGTGGTCCTTCATGTCCAGCTCGGCATCACGCAGCACGTCGCGCAGGAGGCCGAGGACCGCGGCCTCGCGCCGGTAGGCCTCCCGCTGCCGCTCGAGCTGCTCCATGCGGCGCCGCGCGGTCGCGATCTGCTCGTCGAGCCCGGCGCCCTGCTGCAGCTCGATCCGGGCGGTGAGCCGCTCGAGGTTGAGCTCGAGATCCTGCAGCCGGCGACCGCGCTCCTCGATCGTGCCGCGCAGCACCGCGACCCGGCGTTCCACCGCCTCCAGGCTGTCGCCGTCCGCCTGCGCGCGCAGACGCTGGAGCCCGGCAGCGGCAGCACCCAGCCGCTCGCGGCTGGCATGCACCGCCGCTGCGAGCCTCGTCTCGTCGGCGCTCTCCCGCACGAGCGCCAGGGCCTGGCGCAGCGCGGTCTCGCGGGCCCGCATCTCCTCGAGCCGCGCAGCCGCGTGCTCGGCTGCCACATTCGCCCGGTGCCAGGCGGCGAGCGCGTCATCGTGCTCGGCCCGTGCCCGCCGCCCCGCGCGCATCGACTCGTCGAGATCGCCTTCGGCCTCTGCCAGCGCCGCTTGCAGAGCGATCGCGTCGCGAGGAGCTTCGTCAAGCTGGCGCGCGAGATCCGCGAGCCGGCCTGCGACCTCGTGGCGCCGGCGCAGGAGCCGCTCACGCCGTCCGGAAGCCGGGCGCACCATGATCCGCCCGACGCCGCCGATCTCGATCTCGAGCGGGTCGGTGACGCGCGCCACCTGCGCCGCTGCGTCCAGCGGCGCGCCGCCGAGCCGCACCCTCTCGACGGCATCGGGGGCGATCTCGAGCCTGACTTCGGCAGCCACGTCGTCCAGCGCGGCCAGCAGCTGCTCATCTTCCCGCCGCGTACGCGCCAGCTCGTCCAGGACCCGGACGCGCCGCTCGGCATCGGCGCGCAGGGACTCGAGCCGAGCCAGCTCGGCCTTGGCCGCGTGCCGCCGCACCTCGGCCTCGCCGAGCGCACGGCGCGTCTCGGCACCGACCGCTTCGCCGTCGGCCCCTGCGCGTTCGGCGCGCGCGAGCTCGATCGCCAGCGCCTCCCGTCGCGCGACCTCGGCCTCGGCCGCGTCCAGATCCCGGCGCGCCAGCTCGAGCGCCGCCTCCGCCTCGCGCGTTTCGGCGCAAAGGCGCATCAGCTCGTCCCGGTGCTGCAACGCCGCGGCGACCTCGGCCGGCGCCGCGCTCGCCGACTCGTCGGCCCTCAGCTGCCGGTGGAGCGCACGTGCCCGCTCCAGACGCTCGAGATCCTGCTCGAGATCGGCCTTGCGCCGGTCGAGGTCGGCCAAGGCTCGCACCGCGGCGCCGAGCTCGTCCCCGATCTGGCGGTAGTGGCCCTTCGGCCGGCCGCCCCGGCGGTCGATCAGCTGATACAGCTGCTCCTCGATCGCCCGGCAGAGCGCGTGCCCGCTCTGCGCACCGGTCAGGCTGCCGAGCTCGGCCTGCAGGCTCGCCTCCAGAGTGCGGCGGGCGGGGCCACCGACCTCGGCCTGCGTGAGCGAGCTGCCCTGGCCGACGAGCAGCACCTGCCAGACGCTCGCGACCTCGCCGCCCGCCCGCATCGGCTGCGCACGGCCCAACAGCTCCTGCAGCTTCTCCTCCGCCGGATCGCCCTCGAGCCGGCGCCCGTCGGGCAGGGTGAGCCTGGCGAACGGCCGCTGCAGGAAGCGCTTCTCGATGCGATACCGCGCCCCCTCGAGCTCGAACTCGAGGGCGACCCAGGGCGCGGTCTTGTGGCGGTGGTGCTGCAGCTCGCGGATCGCCTGCGCGCCTGAGCGATGCTTCTCGAACAGGACCGCGCGCAGCGCTTCGAGCAGCGTCGACTTGCCGAGCTCGTTGGGTCCGGCAACGAGGTTCAGGCCGTCCGCGACCCCCTCGATGCAGACCGCGCGCTCGAACTTCTTGAACTGATCGAGCTCGAGCCGGCGCAGTTTCATGCCGTCACCTTCCGCTGCTCCAGGTAGAGCCGGACCAGCGCCTCGCTCGCGAGCGCGCGCTCGGGATTGGCGGCATCATCGGCGAGACGCTTGAGCCGCTCGGCCGCGGCGCGCACCACGCCCGTGCGCGCGATCGCATCGAGATCCTCGGCCGAGGGCGCCGCCAGCAGCCCGCCGTCGTCGAGGCGCAGCCAGCACACGGCAGCACCCAGCGCGCGCACGATACGCTCCTCGAACTGCTCGCGCAGCGCCAGCGGCAGCGCGCCCTCGGCGACCAGATCGACCAGCAGCCGCGCCGGGTCCGGCGCCGCGAGCCGGATCCGCTCGTCGAGGGCGGCGATGTCGGCCACCTCGTGTAGCGTCGCGCGCTCGCGGATCCAGCGGTAGCGCGCGGTCGGCAGCGGTTCGACCCGCGGCGGCGCCCCCGGCGCCTCGATCTCGACCAGGAGCGCGAAGCCACCGTCCTTGACGTCGAACGCGTCCGGCTCCGGCGTGCCGCTGTACCAGCAGCGCTCGCCGATCCGGCGCAGGCCGTGCCAGTCGCCCAGCGCCAGATAGTCGAGCCGCGCCGCGCGCACCCGACCGGCATCGATCACATTGCCGATGCGCAGCTCGTCGCTGCCGAAAGTGGCGACCGAGCCATGAGCAAGCCCGATGCGAAGCGCGCCCTCGGGCGTGGCCGCCCGATTCATCCATTCGGTCGGGTCCGCCGCGGCGCGGTACTGCAAGGGCGCGGGCAGCAGCCAGGCCCCGCCGGCGTCGAGCGGGGTGGGCTCGGACGTTGTGTGCAGGCTGACGTTCGCGGGCAACGGGCCGAGGCGGCGCAGGCGATCCCAGAGCCCGCTCGCCCGGTAGGGGTCGTGATTGCCCGGGATCAGGTGCCAGCGCACCTGCTCGAAGGCGCGCATGCGCTCGAGCGGCTGGCCGAGGGTGCGATCCCCGACCCCGCCGTGATCGTAGACGTCTCCCGCCACCAGCACCGTCTCGGCGCCGTGCTCGACGGCGAGCCGGCCGATGATCGAGATCACATCGAGCCGCGCCTCCTGCAGGAGGCTCATGGTGGCATCGTCGACGAAGCGGAACACCTTGCCGATCTGCCAGTCGGCGGTGTGGATCAGGCGCACGGCCGCAATGCGAACCTCCCCTTGCGCTCGGATCCGGGCGACGCCTCTGCCGGGCGACCGCCCCTTTTGATGCCGGCCAGGCGGCGGCCGCCTACGCCTCGCCCGCCGCGTCAGCCTGCGATGGTTCCGCGCCCGGCTTCGAGAGACCGCTCGGATGGGCTTCGAGCGTCGTCGCGGTCAAGGCGACCGCCGCGCCGAGCAGCATGGCGGTCGCCAGATAAGCGTTCAAGGTGTTCTACGGGTCTCGCTTTGATGATCCTTCGAGGATCCGGCGCAGGCGGTCAGGGACGGGCTCCTTCAGCACCGAATCGGCGAGCTGCTTCAGGCCGCTGTCCTGCGCCCGGTAGGCCGCCACCCGCGCCGCCAGCCGCGGATCCGCCTCGATCTTCGCCCGCAGATCGGCCTCCTGCTCCGGCTCCAGCCGACCATCCA
>CAZXYL010000636.1:0-5254 GCA_964644915.1 uncultured Geminicoccaceae bacterium | reverse complement strand
TATCCCAAGGAGGGCGGCGAGGTCGGCCAGCTCGGCGGCGCGATCAGTATCACGCTGTTTCATTGATGGCTCGGGCTGCGCCCTTCGGCGCCTCCGGCGTTGCACCCGCCGCTCCGGCAGGCGGCCTCATGAGCCGCTTCTCGATCCGGGCGCGCCTGGTCTTCCTCACGGCCGTCCTGCTCGCCTGCCTGCTCGGCAGCAACGCGTTCCTCAGCCATCACCTGATGCAGAATGCGCGCGCCCTGGAAGAGGAGACCGAGCTCGTCTCCGTGCTCAGGACGGCGCACGGCGCGAGCAAAGCGTTCGGCGATCTGAAGTACTGGCTGACCGACCTCGCGGTCAGCCTGCTGATGCTGGCGGAACGGAATGCCTACGCCGCGCGTGATCGGCTGCAGGCGGAGCTGCAGGAGCTGGAGCCGCACGAGCCTCAGACCGTGGCCGCGATCCGGGCGGAAGTCGACGCGCTGATGGGGAAGGCCCTGGACGCGGTCGACGCATATACGGAGGACCGGCGGATCATCGGCAACACGCTGATGGCGGAGACGCGGGTGCACATACAGGCGGTCGACCAGGCGCTCGAGAGCCTGGTCGATCGGCTCGAGATGGCGGCGCTCACCCACCGCGATGCCGCCCTTCAGAGCACCGCCGAAGCACTCCGGCTCGCGATCGTCGCCGCCGTGCTGGCCAGCATCGCCGGGCTCGTGCTGACCGTGGTGGTGCTGCGCTCCATCACCGGGCCGCTCTCCCGGCTGGTCGGCTCGATGGGGGCGATCACCCGTGGCGATCTCGATGTCGAGATTCCCAAGCCCGGCCACGATGAAGTGGGCTCCATGGCGCGCACCCTGGCGTTGTTCCGGGACAGCCTGATCGAGCGACGGCGGCTCGAGGCGGAGCAGGAGCGGGTGCAGGCGGCGCTCCGTCGGGCGCAGACCCAGCTGAGCGAAGCGATCGAGGCAAGCTCGGAGGGTTTCGCGCTGTACGACGCGCAGGATCGGCTGGTGGTGTGCAACAGCAAGTACCGCGAGCTGTACGAGGGCCTCGATGTCGTGATCGAGCCAGGGACGCCCTACGAGGATGTGATCCACGCGGCCGCGGCCGCCGGGCTGATCCCGCAGGCGCACGAGCGCATCGAGCGTTGGGTCCGGGAACGCGTCGAGCGGCATCGCCAACCCGGGGCACCCTACGAGCAGCAGCGAAGCGATGGCCAGTGGCTCAAGATCAGCGAGCGCAGGACGGAAGACGGGGGGATCGTCGGCGTCTTTACCGACATCACCGAGCTCAAGCGGCGCGAGGCGGAGCTGGCCCGGCTGGTCGAGGAGCTGGAGCGGGCGCGCGATCAGGCCGACGAGGCCAGCCGCACCAAGAGCAAGTTCCTCGCCAACATGAGCCATGAGCTGCGCACGCCGCTGAACGCGATTATCGGCTACAGTGAGATGCTGATCGAGGACGCCACCGCGCTCGACCAGCCGGAGCTCACACCTGACCTCGAGAAGATCCGCGGGGCCGGCCGCCATCTCTTGAGCCTCATCAACGACATCCTCGACCTGTCCAAGATCGAGGCCGGCCGGATGGACGTGTTCCTCGAGGAGTTCGACGTCGGCGCCATGCTCGCCGAGGTGCGCTCGATGGTGACGCCGCTGATGACCAAAAACGGCAACGCCTTCGAGCTGCGCGCCGGCGCACAGCTCGGCACCATGGTCTCGGACCAGGTGAAGGTGCGCCAGAACCTCTTCAACCTGCTCAGCAACGCCGCCAAGTTCACCCAGGACGGGCGGGTCGTGCTGCAGGCGGAGCGACGCGTCCGGCAAGGTGAGGACTGGCTGGAGTTCAAGGTGACCGACAGCGGCATCGGCATGACACCGGAGCAGATCGAGAAGCTGTTCCAGGCCTTCAGCCAGGCGGACGCCTCGACCACGCGTCACTACGGCGGGACCGGCCTGGGGCTGGCCATCACCAGGCATTTCTGCCAGATGCTGGGCGGCGACGTGAGCGTCGAAAGCGTTTTCGGATCGGGCTCCACCTTCATCATGAGCCTGCCTGCGGCGGCACCCGAGCTGGAGGTGAGCACACCGGCGGCGCAGCCTGCGGCCGGTCACGGCGTCGCCACGGTCCTGGTCATCGACGACGAGCGCGCCGTGCACCAGTTGCTGGAAGGCGAGCTCGGCGCGCGCGGCTACCGGGTCCTGCACGCGTCCGGCGGGGTCGAGGGGCTGCGCCTCGCCCGGGAAGCGCGCCCGGATGCGATCACGCTGGATGCGATCATGCCCGAGATGGATGGCTGGTCGGTCCTGCGGGAGCTCAAGGCCGACCCTGATCTGCGGGAGATCCCCGTCGTGATGGTGACCATTCTGGGCGACCGGGAGATGGGCTACGCGCTCGGGGCGGCCGACTATCTCACCAAGCCGATCGACACCGGCGCCCTTCTGCGGGTGATCGAGCGCGTGGCGGGCGGCGCCTACGGGACCAAGATCCTGGTCGTGGACGACGATCAGGGCACGCGGGAGATGCTGCGGCGCACGCTGCGCAAAGTGGGCTGCTCCGTGGCCGAGGCCGCCGACGGTCGCGACGCCCTGGCGCGGCTGGAAGAGGGGGTGCCCGCCTTGGTCATCCTGGACCTGATGATGCCGGAGATGGACGGCTTCCAGCTGCTCGAGGCGATGCGGAGCCGTGAAGCCTGGCGCGACGTCCCGGTGGTCATCGTCACCGCCAAGGATCTCAGTCGTGAGGAATCGGCCTGGCTCAAGGGGCACGCGCAGCGAGTGTTTCAGAAAGGAACGTACCACCGCGCCGAGCTCGTCGACCTCGTGCAGAACATGCTCGCCCCGCCGACCGGCGCGAGCTGACCGAGGCCGACGATCGAGCGGTACTGCAGTCGCCAGGCGCGCGGAGGAGAGATGCCCAGGATCTTGCTGGTCGAGGATAACGAGATGAACCGCGACATGCTCGCGCGCCGACTGACGCGCAAGGGCTACGACGTGGTGGTGGCCGAGGACGGCGCCAAGGGTATCGCGGCCGCGAGCACCGAGCGGCCGGACCTCATTCTCATGGACATGAGCCTGCCGGTATTGGACGGCTGGGAAGCGACCCGCCGGCTCAAGGCGGCGCCCGAGACGGAGCGCATCCCGGTGATCGCGCTCACCGCGCACGCCATGGCGACGGACAGGGAGAAGGCGGTCGAGGCCGGCTGCGACGACTACGACACGAAGCCGATCGACCTGCCGCGACTGCTGGACAAGATCGAACGCCTGCTGCAAGCGGCATCCTGATGAACGACCGGCGGCAGACGATGGCCGGCGATCGCGCGCCCGAGGCCGCGCCGGTCTCGACCCACGAGCGGCAACGGCGGGCGCGGCTCGCGAACATCCGCCAGGAGCTCCTCGCCCCGGTCAATGCGATCGCCGGGTACGCCGCTATCCTCAAAGAGGAGGCCCTGCGGCTCGACCGGCAGGAGATGGCGCAGGACGTCGAGCGTATCGTGGTTGCCGCCGAAGCGCTCGGCGATCTGGTCGAGCGCCTCCTTGACATCGGCCGGGCGGCGCCGTCGCCTTCCGGTGAGGGCGCGGCGGATCTTCAGGAGCAGCTGCGCCACGACCTGCGCAACCCGCTCAACGCCATCAAGGGCTATGGCGAGATGCTGCTCGAGGACATCGAGGACCTGGGCGGCGCCCCGTTGCGCCCCGACCTCGAGAGGCTGCTCTCGGAAGCGGCGCAGCTGCTCGCGAGTCTGGATGGGATCGTGAACTTCTCGCGCTTCGAGCAGGAGGAGGCAGGGGCCGATCTCGCGAGCGCCATGGCCGCCAGCCTGGTGCGCACGATCGGACCGCTCCAGGCCGAGAGCGCGCGGGCCCGCGAGCTGGGCCGCATCCTCATCGTCGACGACAACGCGAGCAATCGGGATCTGCTGGTCCGCCGGCTCGCCCGCGAAGGGCACAGCACGCTGGCGTCGGCATCGGGCCGCGAGGCATTGCACATTCTCGAGCAGGAGGGCGTGGACCTGATCCTGCTCGACCTGATGATGCCCGACATGAACGGCCTCGAGGTCCTGGAGCGGCTCAAGGCCGACGCCACCCTACGGGAGGTCCCGGTGATCATGATCTCGGGCCTGCAGGAGGTCGACAGCGTGATCCGCTGCATCGAGGCCGGCGCCGAGGACTACCTGACCAAGCCGTTCGACCCGGTCCTGCTCCGCGCCCGCATCAACGCCTGCCTCGAGCGCAAGCGCTGGCACGATCGCGAGCGCCAGTACCTGGCGCGCCTGGAGGCGGAGACGGCCCGCGCCGAGGCGCTGCTGCACAACATCCTGCCGGCGCAGATCGTGACCCGACTGAACGGCGGCGAGCTGCTGATCGCCGATCGGTCCGAGGAGGTCACGATCCTGTTCTGCGACCTGGTCGGGTTCACCCATCTGGCTTCGCGCATGGCGCCGGCACGGCTGGTCGACAACCTCAACCGCATCTTTTCCGCCTTCGATGCGCTCAGCCGCGACCTCGGGGTCGAGAAGATCAAGACCGTCGGCGACGCCTACATGGCCGCGGCGGGCCTGCCCGAGCCGCGATCGGATCACGCCGAGGCCGCGGCGGAGCTGGCGCTCGGCATGCTGGAGACGCTGGAGCGCCTGAACCGGGGCTGGGAGGTCCCGTTCCGGGTCCGGATCGGGCTCCATTCCGGGCCCGTGGTCGCCGGCATCATCGGGACGCACCGGTTCATCTACGACGTCTGGGGCGATACGGTGAACGTGGCGAGCCGACTGGAGGCCCACGGCCTGCCCGGGCGCGTCCACGTCTCGGAGCAGACCCGCCGCGCGCTCGAGCACCGCTACGAGCTGGAGCCGCGCGGCCTCATCAACATCCGGGGCCGGGGCAAAATGGCGACCGCCGTTCTCACCGGGAGAAAGGCCGGCGCCGGCCGGCCGTAGGAACGGAGGGCGGCGCGCGCCGGGCTGAACCAGAGCTCGCTCCGTGGCGAGGCGTTCGACCCAGTTCACTCAGCCTGAGCGCGGCTCTTTCAAACCGCGCCCGGCCGCGTGCCCTGAACAGGTCGGCGCTGTAGAGCGGCCGCCAGAGGACCCTGCGCCCGGTCGACGCTGTCAGCCCCTCGATCTGGGTCGAGGCGAGATACGAGTAGCGGCTGCCGATGCCGTAGAAGAGCTCGATCGCCGCCGGCACGGACCCGGTCAGGCGCGGCTGCGCCCGAGCACCTTCAGCCGCAGGGCGTTGAGCTTGATGAAGCCCTCGGCGTCGCGCTGGTCGTAGAC
>CAZXYL010000635.1:0-3004 GCA_964644915.1 uncultured Geminicoccaceae bacterium | reverse complement strand
GGACGCGCATGCGACCGGCCGGGCCGTGGAGCACATCGCCGCCTCGCTCGGGCGGGCGGTTGAGCGGGGCAAGCTGCGTGCGGACGAGCGCGAGTCGCTGCTCGCCCGGATCAGGATGTGCGCCTCACTCGGCGATCTGGCTCGCGCCGGCCTCGTGATCGAGGCGATCGTCGAGGATCAGGAGGTCAAGCGGCGGCTGTTCGAGGCCCTGGAGGAGGTGGTGGCGGACGATGCGATCCTCGCCAGCAACACCTCCTCGCTCTCGATCACGGCGCTCGCCGCACCGCTCGCGCGGCCCGGGCGGCTGGTTGGCATGCACTTCTTCAACCCGCCAGCCGTGATGCCACTGGTCGAGGTGGTCCGAGGCTTGGCGACCTCGCCCGAGGTGGCGGATGCGGTCGCGGCGACCGCGCTCGCCTGGGGCAAGACGCCGGTCCGGGTTCGCTCGACTCCGGGGTTCGTCGTCAACCGCGTGGCGCGGCCGTTCTACGGCGAGGGCCTGCGCGCGTTGGCCGAAGGGGCGGCCGAGCCTGCGACCATCGACGCGCTCATGCGCGAGGCCGGCGGCTTCCGCATGGGACCGTTCGAGCTCATCGACCTGATCGGGCTGGACGTGAACCTCGCCGTCAGCCGCTCGGTGCACGCGGCCTATCACGGCGATGCGCGCTACACGCCGTCCCTGATCCAGGAGGAGATGGTCCAGGCCGGCCGGCTCGGGCGCAAGACCGGGCGCGGCTTCTATGACTATGACGATGGCGCCGTGCGGCCGCAGCCTCAAACCGAACCAGAGGCCCCGCCGCCGGCGCGGATCACGATCGAAGGCGATCTCGGCCCGGCCGAGCCGCTCGTGGAGCGGTTCCGTGCCGCCGGCGTCGCGATCGATCGGCGCTCGGGCGAGGGCCTGCTCCGGATCGGGCACACCCGCGCCGCGCTTACCGACGGCCGCGGCGCCACGGTATGGGCGCACATGCTGGACGCGCCGGTGGTGCTGTTCGATTTCGCCGAGAGCTACGAGAGCTGCACGCGGCTCGCGCTTGCCGCGGCCGATCAGTGCGGCGAGGCGAATGCAAAGGCGGCGGTCGGCCTGTTTCAAGCGGCCGGCGTCGCGGTCTCGCGCATCGACGACTTCCCGGGGCTGATCGTGATGCGCACCGTCGCCATGCTCGCGAACGAGGCGGCGGAGGTGGTCCACGCCGGCATTGCCGATGCCCGATCGGTCGACGAGGCGATGCGGCTCGGCACCAACTACCCGCGCGGGCCGCTCGAATGGGCGGACGCGCTCGGCCCCAAGCGCGTGCTGGAGGTTGTGGACCACCTTGCGCGCACTTATGGCGAGGACCGCTACCGGGCGTCCTGGCTGCTGCGGCGCAAGATGCTGGCCGACGCACGCTTCCATGGCTGAGGCCGCGCTTCCCGCCCAGGAGGTCGCAGACGCCGTGCGCGATGCCATGTACGCGCGCGACCGGGCTGCGCAGGCACTCGGCATCACGGTCGAGGCGATCGGCCCGGGCTTCGCCCGCTGCCGCATGGCCGTCCGCGAGGACATGCTGAACGGGCACGGCACCTGCCACGGCGGGCTCACCTTCACGCTCGCCGACACCGCCTTCGCCTACGCCTGCAACAGCTACAACCGGACCACGGTGGCGCTGGGCGCACAGATCAGCTTCACCGCACCCGCAAGGCAAGGGGATGTCCTGATCGCGACGGCGCGGGAGCGCAGCCGCGCCGGCCGCACCGGCGTCTACGACGTCGAGCTCGCGGTCGAGGGGCGGCTGGTGGCGCTGTTTCGCGGCGAAGCCTACGAGACCCGGGGCGAGATCACCGCCCCGACGAGCGATTGAGGTTGGCCATGCGTGCACGCGCGCCGGAACGGCACGAGCTTGACCCGATCGAGATCGCTTCGCGCGACGAGATCGAAGCGTTGCAGCTGGGCCGCTTGCGCTGGTCGCTCCGCCACGCCTACGAGCGCGTGCCGCACTATCGGGCCAAATTCGATGCCGCGGGCGTGCACCCGGACGATCTGCAGGAGCTCGCCGAGCTGGCCAATTTCCCGTTCACGACCAAGGACGATCTCCGCGAGACCTATCCCTTCGGCATGTTCGCGGTCCCGCGCGAGCAGGTGGTGCGCATCCACGCGTCCTCCGGCACCACCGGCAAGCCCACCGTGGTGGGCTATACCAGGCGCGACATCGAGGTCTGGGCCGAGGTCTGCGCGCGCTCGATCCGGGCGTCGGGCGGGCGGCCGGGCGACCTCGTGCATGTCGCCTACGGCTACGGCCTGTTCACGGGCGGGCTCGGCGCCCACTACGGCGCCGAGCGCCTCGGCTGCACGGTGATCCCGGTCTCCGGCGGCATGACCGAGCGCCAGGTGCAGCTGATCGAGGACTTCCGCCCGGACGTGATCATGGTCACGCCGTCCTACATGCTGGCGATCGCGGACGAGTTCGAGCGCCAGGGCAAGGAGCCGCGCGCCTGCTCGCTCAAGGTCGGCATCTTCGGCGCCGAGCCCTGGACCGAGGCGATGCGGCGCGAGATCGAGCAGCGGCTGGATATGGACGCGATCGACATCTACGGGCTGTCCGAGGTCATCGGCCCCGGCGTCTCGAACGAGTGCATCGAGACCAAGGACGGCCTGCACGTCTGGGAGGACCACTTCTACCCTGAGGTCATCGACCCGGCGACCGGCGAGGTGGTGCCCGACGGCGAGCGCGGCGAGCTGGTGTTCACCTCGCTCACCAAGGAGGCATCGCCCGTCATCCGCTACCGCACGCGCGACCTCACCCGGCTGCTACCCGGGACGGCGCGCTCGATGCGGCGGATGGAGAAGATCACCGGGCGTACCGACGACATGCTGATCATCCGCGGCATCAACGTGTTCCCGACCCAGATCGAGGAGCTGATCCTGAAGGACCCGCGCCTTGCGCCGCACTACGTGCTCGAGGTCCGGCGCGAGCGGCGCCTCGACGAGCTGACCGTGGTCGTGGAGGCGAAGCCCGATGCCGCC
>CAZXYL010000634.1:0-14920 GCA_964644915.1 uncultured Geminicoccaceae bacterium | reverse complement strand
TGGCCGAGAGCCTCGTGCGGGCCGATCTCGCGATCTGGCCCTTGCGCTTTACCGCCACCGGCAACGATCTCGGCGCCGTGCAGGCCGAGATCGACCAGGATGTCGAGGCGATCCGCTCGTTCCTCACCGAGAGCGGCCTGCCGCCGGAGGCGATCGAGCCGCAGCGGGTCGAGGTCACCGACCTTTTGGCGCAGGCCTGGCGTCCCGAGGGCGTGGGCGACAACCGGTTCATCATCGCGCAGACGGTGCTCGTGCGCACCGATCAGGTCGATCTCGTGGTCGCGCTCAATCAGCAGACCGGCGAACTCGTGCGTCGCGGCATCGTGCTGACCGAGGCCGGCGGACCGACCTACCTGTTCACCCGGCTGAACGAGATCAAGCCCGAGATGCTGGCCGAGGCGACCCGGAACGCGCGGGCGGCGGCGCAGCAGTTCGCCCTGGATGCCGACAGTGACATCGGGGGCATCAGGAGCGCGAGCCAGGGCATCTTCCAGATTCTGCCGCGCGACGAAGCGCCGGGCCTCATGGAGGCGGGCCAGGTGGAGAAGAAGGTCCGCGTCGTCAGCACCATCGAGTACGTGCTCGACGACTGATTGATCCGCGAGCGGCCGCCGGCCGCCGGATCAGAAGAAGCGCTCGGGCACGTCGACGATGTCGCCCGGCAGGACCCGGGCGTGAGCAGGGCCGGCCACGGCGCAGTCGCCGCGTCTGATGCTGATTCCCGACTCGCTGGCGCGGTAGCTGAAGCCGCCGGCGAGTGCGATCGCGTTGGCGACGGTCATGCCGCTCTTGTACTCGTACTCTCCGGGCCGCGCGACCTCACCCAGGATGTAGAACGGGCGATAGGTCAGCACGTCGATGCTGACCCGGGGCTCCACCAGGTAGCCCTGCTCGCGGAACCGGCCCTCGACCGCGTCCTTCAGCTCGCGCGTGGTCGTGCCGTCGGCCGGGAAATCGCCGATCAGCGGCAAGGCCAGCGTGCCCTGGCCGTCGAGGGCGAACTCTCCGGAAAGGTCCGGGTGGCGGAACACGGTGACGCGGACGCGATCGCCCGATGCCAGACGATAACCCTCGGCCACGTTGGTCGCCGCCGCCATCGGGCCCTCACAGGCCGGTAGCGACGGGCCGCGAGCACAACCGCCCAGCAGCGCGAGAGCGAGCAGCAGAGCTGCGAACCGAGAAATCATGTCGTCACGACCACTCCCTAGGGGCCGCTCTCCTGCTTGGGCAATGCCTCGAGCGCGAAGAAGAGCAGGCCGAGCGTCAAAAACACGACCGGCGACCAGGCGACCGCGGTGAACGAGACGCCGAGCAGCCGGACGAGGATGTCGACGGCAGCGAGCACCCAGAATACCAGACCGAGCAAAGAAAGCATCCCCTCCTCCTACTGATCAGGCGTTCTCGACGACGCTTCGGGCACGATCCGGCACCGAGCCGGGCACCGGCAGAGCCGCGGCGTCGTCGCGCGCGCCGCCCGGCCGGAGCGCGGCCGGGCGGTGGCGGTCAGGAGGAGTTACTCGGGCGTCGGGGCGGTCTCGACTTCCTCGGGCTCGGCCGGTGCCATCGCCGTGACCTCCTCGCGCAGCACATTGAACGTGGTGCTGCTCCGGCGGTCGCGCTGATAGCGCACCGACGCGATGGCGCCGTCACGGCAGGTGATCGTGATGCGCTCCGGCGTCTGGTTGTCGCGGCCGAAGGCCGTGGGCAGGTGCAAGGTGCCGTCGACCATGCGGACCTCGCGGCCGCGGCCGTCCACGGCCGGGTCGAACACCAGCCGCACCAGGCCGCCGCTGTCGGCGGTCTCGAACGGGCCGACCCCGAAGGGCAGCCGCTTGCCCGATTCCATGGCGGTCCGCAGCGGCACGCCGAAGCTGGCGCTGGCGGCCGGCACGCCGCAGGCGGTCCTGACCACCTCCACGATCTCGGGCTCGTGGACGCTCTGCGACCAGTAGTAGCCGGCCGCGCCCCCGACCACGACGGCGGCGACCGCAATTCCGGCCTGCTTGATCTTCTGCATATCCATGGCGCTCTCTTTCTTTGTTGCTCAGGGTTGGCGTGGGGCCCTCGATGCGCCCAGCGGCCGCGCTCGCTACAGCAAGCGGCGGGGCTGCTGGGCGCCGAGCTCTGAGGCGATGGCGGTGAGCTGCTGCTCCGACGTCTCCGCCACCACCACGTAAGTGATCTCGCCGTCCTGCCAGTAGCCGGCGGTCAGGCCCTCCAGCTCGACCAGCTGGAACTCGGGCCCGAGCTCGGCCGGGTCCGACGACAAAGCGAGCGTCAGCCGCCGGCCGGAGCCGTCCTCGTAGAGCAGCTGCGCGATCGGCCCCTGCTCACCGGGCAGGAGCCGGCCCCCGACCAGCCGCAGGCCCACCGACCGCAGCGAGGGGATCTGCACCGGCTCACCGAGCTGGCTGGAGAACCAGGCGGCCATCTCCTTGTAGGCGGACGCGTACAGCTCGACCGGGCGTTCGGTCTCGCCGCCGAAGACGTGATGCGCCTGCGCCGCCCCGACGACGATCGGCGGCAGCCGCACGTAGTGCTGGTAGAGGGTGTTGCTCCACCAGCCGGTGCCGAGCAGCAGGACGACGGCGGCCGCCCGGCGCAGCCAGATCCGGCGGTCCGGGCGCTCGAGCCGGCGCGCCAGATCCTGCTGCAGCCGCAGGGTCTTGGGATCGTCCGCAGGCAGCGGGACATCGTGAACGCGGCGGCGCAGCTCCTGCTGCAGGCCGGCGTACTCGGCCAGGCGCGCGAGCTCCTCGGGCCGCTGCCCGAGCCAGGCCAGGACGGCCGCATGGCTGCGCTCGTCCAGCCGGCCGTCCACGAACGCCTGGAGCTGCTCCTCGCGCGGGGTCGTTTCGGTCATCGCTTGCTTCCCACCACCCGCAGGTACGGCCAGGGTTCGCCGTTCACGATCCGGCGCAGCGCCTCGCGGCCGCGCGCAAGGCGCGACATCAGGGTGCCGAGCGGCACGCCCTGGATCGCTGCCGCCTCCTCGTAGCTGAACTCCTCCAGCGCGATCAGCGTGATCGCCGCGCGCTGCGGCTCGGGCAGCCGGGTCAGCGCGCGCAGGACGTCCTGCACCTCGAGCCGGGCGAGCTGCGGCGCCGGCTGCGCCCGCTCGAGATCGTCCTCCTCGAGCCTGCGCTCGCGCGGGCTTCGCTCGCGCAGGCCGGTGAGGAAGGCGTTGTGCATGATCGAGAACAGCCAGGCGCGCAGGCTCCCGGTCCGGCGCCAGCTGCCGGCCGCGGCGATCGCACGCGCCAGGGTCTCCTGGACTAGGTCCTCCGCCTCATGGCGATCAGCGGTCAGCGCGAAGGCGTAGCGGCGCAGGCTCGCCACATGCTCACCCAGGTCCTCGCTCGCGCGGCGCTCGCTCATCTCGCCCGGTTCCGCCGGATCCGAACTCGGTCCGATACCCTGATGGACTCGGTCGCTGCACCTTTAGTCCATGGCCGGTGTAATTTTTTCCAGCGCCGCCGGCACCACTTCCGAACACGGGGGACGCCGCGCCCCGACCCGGCTTCGAGCGCCCTGCCGGCCGCCGAGGAACCCTGGAATGGCTCGACTCGTTGGTCGCCAGTGGGTTGACGTGGCGACCCGGACTTGTATCAAAAAAACGTCTCCCCGAGTTTTCAGGCAGCATCGTCGAGGCGTCGGCAAGGCAGGCTGCCGTGCCGCCCGCGACCGGAAAGGGATTCGGGGAGGCTCCGAGAACCGGAAGGAGGGCTGCCGTGACCAACGCTGGACCCCGGATCTACAATCTCTTTCCGCTGCTCGCGGGCCCGATCCCCAACTGGTCGGAGCATCTGCCGCGCATCGCCGCCATGGGCTTCGACTGGATCTACGTCAACCCGTTCCACTACCCCGGGTTCTCAGGCAGCATCTACGCGGTCAAGGACCACTACAAGCTGCATCCGCTGCTCGCGGACTCCGGCAGCCCCGAGGCGCTGCTCAAGTCCTTCACCCGGGCCGCCGAGCGGCGCGGCCAGCGCGTGATGATGGATCTGGTGATCAATCACACGTCCAAGGACGCGGTCCTGGTCGAGGAGCATCCGGAATGGTTCAAGCGCGATTCTGACGGTGAGCTGCGCTCGCCGCGGGCGGTCGATCCGGTCGATCCGCGCAAGTTCACCGTCTGGGGCGATCTCGCCGAGATCGACTACCACAACCCGAACGTCCGCCCGGCGCAGGTGGAATATTGGGCGGAGCTGGTCAAGCACCACATCAGGCTGGGCTTCAAGGGCTTTCGCTGCGATGCCGCCTATCAGGTCCCGGTCGAGGTCTGGCGGCCGATCGTGGAGCAGGCCAAGGGCATCGATCCCGCGTGCCGCTTCTTCGCCGAGACGCTCGGCTGCACGCCCGCCGAGGTCCTGGCGCTGAAGGACGCGGGCTTCGACTTCCTGTTCAATTCCGCCAAGTGGTGGGACTTCCGCTCGCCGTGGCTGTTCGAGCAGTACGACCTGTACCGGCAGGTGGCGCCGACGATCGCTTTCCCGGAGAGCCACGATACCGACCGTCTGGCGATCGAGCTGGGCGATCCCGAGCCGCCCGAGCTGGAGCGCCGCTATCGCTTTCACTATCTGTTCTCGGCCGCCTTCTCGACCGGCGTCATGATGCCGATGGGCTACGAGTACGCCTGCCGCACCCGGATGGACGTGGTGCGCTCCCGGCCCGGCGACTGGGAATGGGAGACCGCGCAGCCGCGGATCGACATCCGGGAGTTCGTGGGCCAGGTGAACGCGATGAAGGCGGCGACGCCTGCGCTCAACGTCGAGGGGCCGCAGCGCAAGATCACGGCCCCGCACAGCCCGGTCGTGGGGCTCTTGCGCCTGTCCGGCGGCGACGTCGCAGCGTCCGAGGACGCGGCGATCACGCTGATCAACGCCGACGGCGGGCGCGCCTGGGGCCTCGACCCGGGACTCCTGCTGAACGAGGTCGGCGGCCGCATCGCCGAGTTCACCGATGTCACGCCCGATGCCGAGCCCGTGCCCCTCGAGCCGGGTCATCCGATCACGCTCGAGCCACTGCAGCTGCGCGTCTTCCGCGGCCATGCCGAGGCGAAGCGGCCGATCACCAAGCCTTCGGCCGCGGCCAACCGCGCGTCGGAGAAGCGCCTGCTCGAGCTGGCCGCGAACCGGATCGTGATCGAGCGCGTCCAGCCCGAGCTGGACGGCGGCCGATACGCGATCAAGCGCGTCGTCGGCGACGTGGTCGAAGTCGAGGCCGACGTCTTCTGCGACGGTCACGACAAGATCGCGGCCTGCATCAAGTACCGCGCGCAGGACGAGGAGGGCTGGCGCGAGGCGCCGATGACCTTCCTCGACAACGACCGCTGGGGCGGCCGCTTCCCGGTCATCCGCAACATCCGCTATTTCTACACCATCGAGGCGTGGCGCGACCTGTTCGAGAGCTGGCGCGCCGAGGTCATGAAGAAGCACGACGCCGGGCTGAACGTCGGCCTGGAGCTCACCGAGGGTCGCACGCTCCTGGAGAAGACGCACGCGCAGGCCACGGGTCCCGACAAGGAGGCGCTCGCGGAGCTGCTCGACGATCTGGAACGCAACCAGGACGACCAGGGCGCGCTCCTGCACCGGATGCTCTCCGAGGAGACGCGCGCGCTGATGCGCCGCGCCGGCATCCGCACCAACAGCTCGCGCTACAAGGACGAGCTCGAGGTGTTCGTCGACCGCCCGGCGGCCAAGTTCGCCGCCTGGTACGAGATGTTCCCGCGCTCGCAGAGCGACGACCCCAACCGGCACGGCACCTTCGACGACGTGATCAGGAAGCTCCCCTACGTCCGCGACATGGGCTTCGATGTCCTCTACTTCACGCCGATCCACCCGATCGGCAGGAAGAACCGCAAGGGGCGCAACAATACGCTCACGCCCAGTCCCGACGATCCCGGCTCACCCTACGCGATCGGCTCCGAGGAGGGCGGCCACGACGCCATCCATCCGGAACTCGGGACCTTCGACGACTTCCATCGTCTGGTCTCGGCGGCCCACGAGCACGGGCTCGAGATCGCGCTCGACTTCGCCATCCAGTGCGCCCCGGACCACCCCTGGATCAGGGAGCATCCGGAGTGGTTCGACTGGCGTCCCGACGGCACGATCAAATACGCCGAGAACCCACCCAAGAAGTACGAGGACATCGTCAACGTCCACTTCTACCGCGATGCCCTGCCGTCGATCTGGTACGAGCTGCGCGACATCGTGCTGTTCTGGGTCAGCCACGGCGTGAAGATCTTCCGGGTCGACAACCCGCACACCAAGCCCGTCCCGTTCTGGGAATGGATGATCCGCGAGGTGCTGGACCGGCACCCGGACGTGATCTTCCTCTCCGAGGCCTTTACCCGGCCCAAGATGATGAAGCAGCTGGCCAAGATCGGCTTCACCCAGTCGTATTCGTACTTTACCTGGCGCAACGCCAAGCCGGAGCTGACCGAGTATTTGACCGAGCTGACCCAGGACGAGCCCAAAGAGTATATGCGGCCGAACTTCTTCGCCAACACGCCGGACATCAACCCGGTCTATCTCCAGACCAGCGGCCGGCCGGGCTTCCAGGTGCGGCTCGTGCTCGCGTCGACGCTATCCACCGTCTACGGGATCTACTCGGGCTTCGAGCTGTGCGAAGGCACGCCGATTCCGGGCAAAGAGGAATACCTCGATTCCGAGAAGTACGAGATCAAGGCCTGGGACTGGGACCGGCCCGGCAACCTCCGCGACTACGTCGCCCGCCTCAACCGGATCCGGCGCGAGAACCCGGCGCTCCGCGAGTTCACCAACCTGCGATTTTATAACGCCTGGAACGACAACGTCCTGTACTACGGCAAGATGACCCCGGCCAAGGACAACATCATCCTGATCGCGGTCAACCTCGACCCGCACCACCCGCAGTCGGCCCAGTTCGAGGTGCCGCTGTGGGAGCTCAACCTGCCGGACTGGGCGGACGTGGAGGTGGAGGATCTGTTCTCGGGCCAGAGGTTCACGTGGCACGGCAAGATCCAGCAGGTCTGGCTCGACCCCCAGGTCAATCCTTGCGCCATCTGGCGCATCGTCCCGCCGGGCCTGCCCGGCTGAGCGCCGCAGAGCGCATGCCGCCGCGAGAGAGCGAGAGGAAGACTGAGCGCCCATGAGCGAGCCTGGTCAGACCGACTGGTACAAAGACGCGATCATCTATCAGCTGCACATCAAGGCGTTCTTCGACGCCAACAACGACGGCATCGGCGACTTCGCCGGCCTGATGCAGAAGCTCGACTATCTACAGGATCTAGGTGTTAATACGGTCTGGGTCCTGCCGTTCTATCCCTCGCCCTTGCGCGACGACGGCTACGACATCGCAGACTACCGCGACGTCAACCCGTCCTATGGCGCGCTGGCCGATTTCCGCCGGTTCGTGCGGGCGGCGCACCACCGCGGCCTGCGCGTCATCACCGAGCTGGTCATCAATCACACCTCGGACCAGCACCCGTGGTTCCAGCGCGCGCGGCGGGCGAAGCCGGGCTCGGTTCATCGCGACTTCTACGTCTGGAGCGACACCGACCAGAAATATCCCGAGACTCGGATCATCTTCCTCGACACCGAGACCTCGAACTGGGCCTGGGATCCCATCGCCCAGCAGTACTATTGGCACCGCTTCTACTCGCACCAGCCGGACCTGAATTTCGACAATCCGCGCGTCCTGCGGGAGGTTCTGAACGTTCTGCACTACTGGCTGGACATGGGCGTCGACGGCCTGCGCCTGGACGCGATCCCGTATCTGGTCGAGCGCGACGGCACCAACAACGAGAACCTGCCGGAGACGCACCAGGTCCTGAAGAAGATCCGGGCCGAGATCGATTCCCATTACCCCGACCGCATGCTGCTCGCCGAAGCCAATCAGTGGCCGGAGGACGTGCTCCCCTACTTCGGCGAGAGCGACGAGTGCCACATGGCGTTCCACTTTCCGCTCATGCCGCGCATGTACATGGCCATCGCCCAGGAGGACCGGCACCCGGTCGCCGACATCCTGCGCCAGACGCCGGACGTCCCCGAGTGCTGCCAGTGGGGCATCTTCCTGCGCAACCACGACGAGCTGACGCTCGAGATGGTGACCGACAAGGAGCGGGATTACTTGTGGAACTTCTACGCCGCCGACCGGCGGATGCGGATCAATCTGGGTATCCGGCGCCGGCTCGCGCCGCTGATGGACAATGATCTGCGCAAGATCCAGCTCATGAACAGTTTGCTGCTCTCGATGCCGGGCACGCCGATCCTCTACTACGGCGACGAGATCGGCATGGGCGACAACATCTATCTCGGCGACCGGGACGGCGTGCGCACGCCGATGCAGTGGTCGCCGGATCGCAACGGCGGCTTCTCGCGCGCCGATCCTGCGCGGCTCTACCTGCCGCCGATCATGGATCCGATCTACGGCTACGACGCCGTGAACGTCGAGGCGCAGCACCGCGACCCGTCCTCGCTCCTCAACTGGACGCGACGCATGATCACGGTGCGCAAGGGCCATCTCGCCTTCGGCCGCGGCACGCTGCGCCTTCTCTATCCCCGCAACCGTAAAGGCCTCGCCTATCTGCGCGAGCACGAGGGCGAGGTCATCCTGTGCGTGGTCAACCTCTCCCGCTCGGCGCAGGCGGTCGAGCTCGAGCTCGGCGAGTTCAGGGGGCGCGTGCCGGTGGAACTTCTCGGGCGGAGCTCCTTTCCCCCGATCGGCGATCTGCCCTATCTCCTCACCCTGCCCGCCTACGCCTTCTACTGGTTCATTCTCACGGAGGAGGCCGAGCTGCCGCACTGGCACGAGCCGGTCCCCGAGGTCATGCACGACTTCATCACCCTGGTCATGCGGGACGGCTGGCAGGCCCTGGTCAGCGGCCAGAGCAGCCGCGACTTCTGCCGTGACGTCCTGCCCGAGTTCATCTCGCATCAGCGCTGGTTCGCGGCCAAGGATCTGCGCATCACGAACGCGCGCCTCGCCGCCTGGGCGGAACTCACGGCCGCCGGCCAGAGCTTCTTCTTGCCCGAGGTCGAGGTCGCGCTCGCGGGACAGGACGCGCCGCAGCGCTACTTCCTGCCGCTCGCCACGACCTACGAGGACGCTGCGCTCAGCCCGGGCTGGCCACTGCTCTCCTACACCCTCGCCCAGGCCCGGCGCGGCGCGCGCGTGGGCGCGCTCTACGATGCCGTCGCCGGCACTGACTTCCCGCTCGCCCTGGTGGATGCGATGCGCCGCGGCGTCCAGCTCACCGCCTCCGACGGTCAGATGCGCCTGTCCGCCACCAGCGCGCTCTCTGAGGTCGAGGTCCCCGCGGATGCGGCGGTCAGGCGGCTCGGGGTCGAGCAGAGCAACTCCTCGGTCCTGATCGGCGATCACATCATCTTGAAGGTGTACCGGCGGCTCGCTACCGGCATCCAGCCGGAGCTGGAGATCGGCCGCTTCCTGATCGAGGAGGCGGGCTACACCAACACGCCGCCGCTCTTGGGCGCGCTGGAACGGATCGACGGCGAAGGCAGGCCCACGGCGCTGGCCGCCGCCTTCGGCTATGTGCGCAACCAGGGTGACGGCTGGGTCTACACCACCGGCTATCTCGAGCGCGTGCTCGAGGAGCTCCGCCTGCTCGCAGCCGCCGATCCGCCCTCCGAGCTGCCGCCGGACGAGGAGGCCCACGTCGTCTACCTCGCCCAGGCGCGGGTGCTCGGCCAGCGCACGGCGGAGCTGCACCGCGCCTTTGCAATCGAAACCTCGGACCCGGCGTTCGCGCCCGAGCCGATCACCAAGGACGATCTGCAGGCGTGGGGCGAGGGGGTGCGGCGGCAGGCGGATGCCGCCTTCGCGGCGCTCGAGCAGGCGCGCGACCGTCTGGGCGAGGACGATCAGGCGCTCGCCGACGCCCTGCTCGAAGCGCGCGAGCAGTGCTACCGCGAGATCGAGCAGCTGATCTCGGGGCCGGTCTCTGCTGCGAAGACGCGGCTGCACGGCGACTACCACCTCGGCCAGGTGCTGGTGGCGCAGAACGACTTCTACATTCTGGACTTCGAGGGCGAGCCCGCCCGCCCGCTCGAGGAGCGACGCTACAAGATGTCCCCGCAAAAGGACGTGGCGGGCATGCTGCGCTCGTTCGATTATGCCGCCTGGTCGGCGGTGATGCGCATGATCGAGCTGAATCCGACCAGCGAGCCGATCGTCCTGCCGCTGGCCGAGCGCTGGCGCGCGCTGACCGAGCGCGCTTTTCTGGACGCCTACCGGGAAACGATCGGCGACTGCGCGAGTTACCCGCAGGAGGGGGCTCAGGCCGACCGGCTGTTGCGCCTCTTCCTCCTCGAGAAGGCGCTCTACGAGATCAATTACGAGGCGGCCAACCGCCCCACCTGGCTGCGGATCCCGATGAAGGGCGTGGCCGGCCTCCTGTCCCTGGAACCCCGAGCCGCGGAGCAGGCCCATGGCACGGACTAGGACCGCCACGAAACCGAACCTGCAACCGGCCTACGAGGCGCTGGCGCGCGCCGACCACAGCGACCCGTTCGCCGTTCTCGGCCCGCATCCAGACGGCGAATCCGGGCTGGTGGTGCGCACCTTCCAGCCCCAGGCCGATCGCGCCTGGCTGCTCGAGGCGGAGAGCGGGCGCTCGCTCGGGGAGATGTCGCGCGAGCATCCCGCCGGCCTGTTCGTGGCGACGGTGCCGAACCGCAAGCTGCCGTTCGCCTACCGCTTGCGGCTCGAGACGGGCGGGCACCGCTGGGAGATAGACGACCCGTACCGCTTTCCCCCGATCCTCGGCGAGGTCGACGTCTACCTGATCGCCGAGGGCAACCATCTGCGGATCTACGAGAAGCTGGGCGCGCATCCGATGGAGCTGGACGGCGTCCAGGGCACGGCGTTTCTGGTCTGGGCGCCGAACGCGCGGCGCGTCTCCGTGGTCGGTGCCTTCAACGGCTGGGACGGGCGCCGTCATCCCATGCGCAAGCGCGTCGAGTGCGGCGTGTGGGAGCTGTTCGTGCCCGGCATCGCCCCCGGCGAGACCTACAAATACGAGATCAAGGGCCCGCACGGCGAGCTCCTGCCGCTCAAGGCCGATCCCTTCGGCTTCGCGGCGGAGCGGCCGCCCAGCACCGCATCCGTGGTGCATGGCCTCAGCCGCTTCGACTGGCAGGACGCCGAGTGGATGATGACGCGCGAGGCGGCGAATGCCCGCGAGGCCCCGATCTCGATCTACGAATGCCACCTCGGCTCCTGGATGCGCGTCCCCGACGAGGGTCAGCGGTACCTCACCTACTCCGAGCTCGCGGACAGGCTCGTGCCTTACATCAAGGCGATGGGCTTCACCCACATCGAGCTCATGCCGGTCTCGGAATACCCGTTCGACGGCTCCTGGGGCTATCAGCCGATCGGCCTGTTCGCACCGACCAGCCGTCACGGCGGCCCGGCCGAGTTCGCCCGCTTCGTCGACCGCTGCCATAAGGAGGGCATCGGCGTCGTGATCGACTGGGTGCCAGGGCATTTTCCGACCGACCCGCACGGGCTCGGCCTGTTCGACGGCACGCATCTCTACGAGCACGCCGACCCGCGCCTCGGCTTTCACCTCGACTGGAACACCCTGATCTATAACTACGGCCGTCGCGAGGTCGCGAACTACCTGCTCGCCAACGGCCTGTTCTGGCTGCGCCACTACCACATCGACGGCCTGCGCGTGGACGCCGTGGCCTCCATGCTCTACCTCGACTACTCGCGCCAGCCCGGGCAGTGGATCCCCAACATCTATGGCGGCAACGAGAACCTGGACGCGATCGCGTTCATCAAGCGCATGAACGAGCTCGCCTACAGCGAGGTCAAGGGCGCCACCACCATTGCCGAAGAATCCACGGCCTGGCCCTCGGTGTCGCGGCCGATCTACCTCGGCGGGCTCGGCTTCGGCTACAAGTGGAACATGGGGTGGATGCACGACACGCTGAGCTACATCAGCAAGGACCCGATCCACCGCCGCTACCACCACCACAACCTGACCTTCGGCCTGCTCTACGCGTTCTCCGAGAACTTCGTCCTGCCGATCAGCCACGACGAGGTGGTGCACGGCAAGGGCTCGCTGCTCGGCAAGATGCCGGGCGATCGCTGGCAGCGTTTCGCCAATCTGCGCGCCTATCTGGGCTTCATGTTCAGCCACCCGGGCAAGAAGCTTCTGTTCATGGGCAACGAGTTCGGCCAGGAGCGGGAGTGGAACCACGACGCGGGCCTGGACTGGCATCTGCTCGATGATCCGTTCCACAAGGGCACTCAGGACCTCGTGCGCGACCTGAACCGGGCGTATCGGGAGATCCCGGCGCTGCACCGGCTGGACTGCGAAGGGCAGGGGTTCGAGTGGATCGAGGGCAACGACAACGACAACAGCGTGCTCGCCTTCCTGCGCCGGGGCTTCGATCGCGACCGGATCGCGGTGTCGGTGTCCAATTTCACGCCGGTGCCGCGGGAGAGCTACCGGGTGGGGGTCCCCTATCCGGGCTGGTACGCGGAGCGGGTGAACACGGATGCGGCGATCTACGGCGGCGCCAACATCGGCAACGGCGGCGGCGTCGCGGCCGAGGCGATCAGCTGGCACGGCCGGCCGTTCTCGATCAATCTGCGGCTGCCGCCGCTCGGCACGTTGATATTGGAGCATCATCCGGCGTAGAAACGCGCGCCATCCAGCGTCGAGAGCGCGCGCCGGGAGTCGGGGATTCCGAAGCATGGCAGTGAACCGCTGGACGGTGTGGCCCGGCCGGCCGCACCCGCTCGGCGCGACCTGGGACGGCAGCGGCGTCAACTTCGCCCTGTTCTCCGCCCATGCGACCAAGGTCGAGCTCTGCCTCTTCGATCACGACGGCCGCCGCGAGATCGAGCGCATCGCCCTGCCCGAGTACACCGACGAGGTCTGGCACGGCTATCTGCCCGAGGCCTACCCCGGCCTCCTCTACGGCTACCGGGTGCACGGGCCCTACGAGCCCGCCGCCGGACATCGCTTCAACCCGCACAAGCTCCTGATCGACCCCTACGCCAAGGCGCTCCACGGTCGGCTGCAGTGGAGCGATGCGCATTTCGGCTACCGCGTCGGCAGCCCGCGCGACGATCTCTCGTTCGACCGCCGGGACAACGCGCGCGGCATGCCCAAGTGCCGGGTGGTGGACGATGCTTTCACCTGGGGCGACGACCGGCCGCCGGGCGTCCCGCCGGGCGAGAAGATCATCTACGAGACGCACGTGCGCGGGATGACGATCCGCCATCCCGACGTCCCGGAGCACCTGCGCGGCACGTTCGGGGCGCTCGCCCACCCCGCGGTCATCGATCATCTGGTGAAGCTCGGCGTGAACGCGGTGCAGCTCCTGCCGATCCAGGCCTTCGTCCAGGACCGGGCGCTGGTGCAAAAGGGGCTCGCGAATTATTGGGGCTACAACACGATCGGCTTTTTCGCGCCGGAGCCCCGCTACCTGATCGCAGGTGCCGTGGGCGAGTTCAAGACGATGGTGCGCCGTCTGCACAGCGCCGGCATCGAGGTCATCCTGGACGTGGTCTACAACCACACGGCCGAGGGCAACCACATGGGCCCGACGCTGTCGTTCCGGGGCATCGACAACGCGACCTACTACCGGCTCCTGCCCGAGGAGCCGCGGCTCTACATCAACGACACCGGGACCGGCAACACGATCGACATGACGCATCCGCGCGTTCTGCAGATGGTGACCGATTCCCTGCGCTACTGGGTCGAGGAGATGCACGTCGACGGCTTCCGCTTCGATCTCGCGGCGACGCTCGGCCGGGAACCGTACGGCTTCGATCCGTCGGGCGGCTTCTTCGATGCGGTGCGTCAGGACCGGGTGCTCGGCGGCGTCAAGCTCATTGCCGAGCCCTGGGACGTGGGCCCGGGTGGCTATCAGGTCGGCAACTTCCCGCCCGGCTGGTTCGAGCTCAACGACCGCTTCCGGGACAGCGTGCGCCGCTACTGGAAGGCCGACGAGGGCATGCTGCCGGAGCTCGCCGCCCGGCTCACCGCCTCGGCCGACCTGTTCGAGCGCCGCGGGCGGCGCGCCTGGACCAGCGTCAACAAGATCACCTCGCACGACGGCTTCACGCTGGCGGACGTGGTCTCCTACAACGAGAAGCACAACCAAGCGAACCGGGAGAGCAACCGAGACGGCCACAACGCGAACTACAGCTGGAACCATGGCGTCGAGGGGCCGACCGATGACCCGCTGATCCTGGAGCTGCGCGAGCGCCAGAAGCGCAATCTGCTGGCGACGCTGTTCCTCTCGCAGGGCACGCCGATGATGCTCGGAGGCGACGAGTTCGGCCGCAGCCAGCACGGCAACAACAATGCCTATTGCCAGGACAATGAGATCAGCTGGTTCAACTGGGATGCGATCACCGACCGGGATCAGGCGCTGACGGAGTTCGTCCGTAGATTGATCGGGCTGCGCAGGGAGCATCCGGTCCTGCGCCGCACGCGCTTTTTGCATGGCCGCGAGGTGTCGGAGAACGGCGTCAAGGACATCACCTGGTTCAGCCCGAGGGGCAAGGAGAAGACCTCGGCCGAATGGCAGAACCCGCTCGCGCGCTGCCTGGGGCTGATGCTCAACGGCCACGCCGGCACCTACCGGACCCCGGACGGCCAGCCCGCGGACGACGACACGCTCCTGATCATCATGAACGCCTATCACGATGTCGTGCCGTTCACCCTGCCAGAAGTGCCCGGCGGCTCCGGCTGGAACCGGCTGCTGGACACGGTCGATCCCTCGATGGACGGCCAGGCGACCCATCATCCGGCGGCGGAACCGTTCGAGGTGCCCGGCCGTTCACTGGTGCTTTTTGCCCTTGAGGCAGAGCGGGCAGACCTTCACTCCTGAGCGCCGGTTCCATAGATGTCAGAGCAAACCTTTGCGCATTCCATGCCGTTCGGGGCGGA